>CAMWLA010000052.1 GCA_947174975.1 uncultured Clostridia bacterium
CTTTTAGATTGAAGTTCTTTAAGTCGCGCTGAATAATCTATAAACGTTTCATTTGCGGCAAGCTCTGGAAACTTTGCTTCCCAACGCATCTGACAGCCGAGCGACATATCCATTTCAAATTCGCGTTCATCAGTCTCAAATACGTGCTTCCCATCTACAATTTCGTTTTTAGTCACTACTGGTAACTTTACTTTCATTAACAATTCTCCTTGTACGATAAGGTATTAGGACGGCGTAGGAATCGAACCTACGACATAATCGTACTATGTCAACCGTTGCCGTCCGTAAATGCCCTTACGGGCATTATCTATTCCTTTGATGTTTGCGCTTGCGTAGTCGTCTGAGTCTGTGCAAGCATTTTGGGCGTAGGAACAGTTGCAAGAAACTCCGCGTAACCGTCATCCGTCGGCTTTTTACTTGCCGTATAGACGCGTACGGTTTTACCCGTCTCGGGATTTATATAATCCGCTTTGCCATCCTCTGATTTTGCATTAACGCCGTAACCCGTGTAGTTGTAATCGGTTGTACTCTGCGTTATATTCTCTTGCGTCTGAGTAAGGCTTTCATTGGGCGGACTTACTTGCACGTTGAATACCCAAACTTTTTTGACCTTTACTTTACCGTCCTTACCGACGATTTCCGTTTCAAATCCGAAGTTAATTTTCTTAACGGAATTTATTGCAATTTCGCCGAGTGACTTGTCAGCTAAAGCCAATGCAAGTCCTATTTCTTTTTCAAACTCTTCGTCGCGCGCGGTAGTGCCTATCGCGCCGGTTATCGTTGTATCTGCGTAAAGTGAAACTTGCACTTCGCCATCGCCATATAAAGGCGTAACATTTATGTTTCTGTCCTTGGTGAACGTATTCATCCAAGTAAGAGGCTTAATATCGGAACTACCGTCTATATTGTAAACGGCATTTTTAACGTTAAACTGTGCAAGCACTTTGCCATTTTTATCCGGTGTCATTTTTCAATTTCTCCTTTTATGATGTTGATAATATTTTCCGTTTCTCTTTCAACGGTCTTACGCAAAAACGGTTTACCCTTCTTTCCGTATTCCAAAAGATTAACAACGGGTATTCCGTTTTCGTTTACACGCGTATTGTTGATATAACGGATATTTTTATATTTACCTTCCCCTTCCCACGATTCACGTGTTAAACCCGAATCCACTGGAGAAGCAGCTGCAAGCTTATCGCTCATATAGTCCATTGCTTTATCAAGCCCAACATCTATCTCCGCGTATGTTTCTTGAGCAATTTCTTTTAATGCTTCGCTTACCGCTTCCGAGAAATTCTGCAAACTTTTATTCGCCGCCATATAAGAACCTTACGCTCCACGTGTACTGACTTTCTTTAAGCGTATCGTTATACCCGAGATTGTAACCTTCATAAGCCGCGTCCGATGCGTCAAGCAAAGCTTTGACTTTTGCGATATTAAGATTATGAATATCGTCAGATGTCGCTCCCGCCGTTTTGCTGATGAGAATCACGTCACCCTCAGATCGCCGCAATAACGCTTTTCCGTCGCCAAACATTCCGGCGGAATTAGTTATGTCGGAGCGGATAAGCAAATAGCTGTCGGGAAGATTTGTTTCATCCTCGTCGACGGTCTGCTTATAAATTGGAATGTCGTCTTTCAATGCTGAAAACATCTCCCAAAGTGCATCCATTGCACTTTCCGCATTAACTACTTGCATTTGCTATCCACTCCTCAACTGCCGCCTTTGCCGACGTATCATTACTTACTTGCACATTTAAAAGCATATCTATGGGATGCTTCGTCTTACCCATAGTTTTTATTTCGTAAAGTGCGCCGTCAAAATACAAAAACTTTTCCTTGCCATAGATAACACGTTTTACAGTTATGCTGTAGGCAAGGTTAAAACCTTGCACTTGTCCTACTTGTGCAGTATTGATACCGACAAGCTCTACGTTAGCAACAACTATTTTTGCGCGCGTAACGCGCTTTTTTCTGTCGCCGTTATTCGGATTTTGAATACTTTCGGTATCAGCAATAATTACACGTTTAACTCCCGTCAGCATATCTGTCCCCCTTTGTCTGTACGGACAGCGTATTGCGTAGAAGTTTAAGTGTCGGATCGGCTGCAACATCCTTTCCGTCCATTAACGCCTTTGCAAAAAGTATTACAGCGGACTTGCCGAGTTCGGTTTGCAGCACTTCGTCTGAAATGTCGTCTCCGCGAAGACTTGCCGCCGCCATTGAAAGGAAGTTTAAATAATAATCATCCAAATCAGATGACGGCGTAAAGTCGCCTACAGTCTGTCTAAATTGCGGCAGCAAAGATTTAACTTCAAAGTCTGCCATACGTAACCTCTCGCGATTTATTTAACGGCCTTTTTAAGTTTTGCCATTGCACCCTTAACGCCGGTAGGCTTACCGTCTGCAAGCGCAAGTCCTCTATAAATGGTTGAACCGCTCATAAAACCCGCTTCGCCCGATTTTGCATATTCGACGTCTTGCGAAAGATTCATAACGTACGCCGACTTCCAATCGCCGAGATACGCTTCATCATCAGCTACGCTGGAATCAAGTTTAACGGGATAACCGAGCAGATAACCAACAAAGCCGTCTTCAACAGCACGCTCAAACAAAGGTCGTTTCTGATCGTCTTTGAGTTTCTGAACTTTTGCTTTTGTCTTTCTGTTCATTACCCAAACCGCTTCTACGATAAATTCTTCGCCGACAAGTGCTTCAACGTCAACGAGGTTATCGTATGTAACTTCGCCCTCTACACTGTTGGTTTCATCCCAAGTTGAGGAATTTAATCCCGTAGGCTGATTGACGCCCGAACCGCTTATAACGGATTTGGAAAGAGCTAATTTCATTTTCCTCGTTATTGCGTTTACTATCCACGCTTCAAATGCGTCAACAGACATTTTCTGCAGCTTTGCCGTAACCTCTATTGTCTTGATAAGGCTGTACGCCGAAAGCGATAATGCTTTCAAGCTGTCGTTGCTCGGCTCACTTTTAGTTCCTTCAGAAACCCAAGCAGCGTCGTTTACTACGTTTTCGACCGGATAAGAAATGAGTTCGGGAATATTAGTCAAGGTAATCAACGAAAGCAGTCCGTTGGATTCCTTTAACTGTCCCAAAATCATATTCATCGTGTGCGTGGGAATTGCCGCGCCGCCCGAATTTGTAGCTGACGTGATGCTACGTTTTTCTGCATCAGACAAATCTTTGCCTTGCATTTTCTTAAAATAAGCGGAACGATATTCTGCAGTTGCAAAAATATCCGCCCTTTCCATTCCTTCTTTAAAGTGAAGTATTTCGTTGTTCATATTGTTTTCTCCTTCTTCAAATTTTTCTGCTTGCGCCCTAAGCTCTGCAAGGCGCGTTTCCTTCTCAGCTATCTGCTGTTTGATTTTTTCCGCCTCAGCGCGATACTGTTTCTGTTCGGCGGTGGGTATAGTGGAACGGTGTTCCAACGCCTTTTTCTTGATTGCTTCTTTACGCGATCTCAACTCCTCAAGTTCCGAATTGACGTCGCGCAGTTCTTCTAAGATTTTGTTCATTAAATATCCTCCATAAATTTTATGAACTCTTCGCGTTCCTTTTCTTCTTGCTCTTTCTTTGCCGCGTCCGCCGCTTCGTCATCTTCACGCTGGTTTTGCGCTATGACGCTCGCTTCCTTATAGACGGGGAAAATAGTTGTCGATATTTCGAATAGTTCGTCAAAATGCGTAATGGTACGTTTCTTTGTTTCGGGGTTTACTCTGTCCGATATGTACGCACCGAAGCTCATACCGTCAACAAGTCCCATTTCAATTTCAGTGTAAGTATCTCTACCCAACTGAGTATCGGGAAGTTCACATTCAAAGAATAAGCCCGTTTCGTCAACACTTACGCGCATATTTACGCCGTTTCTGCCGAGTATGTCGGGATAATGTTCTTTAATCAAAACGAGGTTATCAAGATTTACTCCGTCCAGCGCAGTCGGCAAAATTACTTCTTTTATCTCGCCGTTCCAATAATCATAAACGGTGGTTTCGACGTTGAATAATATCGGATAGCCGCGTATTATTCTTTTAATCTTTTCACCCTCCGTTCGAGTTTCGGCTCTGAACTGCACCGAGCGATAAACGATTTGTTTATTCCGTGTTTTCATCTTTACCTCCTTTCGGGTCGGCTACCGTCGGAACGGGTGCTTTGTCCGCATCCGAACTCATTGCCTTGCCGTTTTTAGCTTTCTGATATTCGTCAGCAATTTCAATATTGACGGTATCAGCTGTTACTCTATACATCTGCCCTAAGCCGTCCGGCAAAGGCGGATATCCTATCATTTCGCGCTGTTCATCAATATTGAGAACACCACTGCGACCGACCACGTTAAAGAACTGGGTTTTTGCTGAAAGAGTTGAAACAGATAAATGAAAAGTATCAAATTCAAGTCTATTGCCGAATTCGCGTTCCCGCTTTGAAAACAGTTTTGCCGTAAACTCTTGTTCAATCTGTTTTGCCAAAGGCTCGATTTTATTTTTCACAAAAAGCTGATACTCAATTTCAGTCGCTTTATTGTTAATTATCTCTTCCGTAATTCCGAAGTAGTTATCTACTATGTTTATGACGAACTTCATTAAATCGCGGTTGACGTCGTTTTCTGTCCAGTTGATAGGAGTAACATCCCACTGCGGATCAAGATAGACAAGCCCGCGGACTGAACTGTCAAAGTTCGCTTTCACGTCTTCCATTGTGCCTTTTTTATCTTTATCTTTTAAGTTGCCTTGCTGATTTGATTTCCCTTGTAAAAACGCGCGAGGCTTTTTCGGACTTGCTACTTCTATAGCTTGCTGCGCAAGTGCTTGAATAACTGTTTCATAAAGGCCCAAATCGTTGCTCTGTCCACCGCCAAGTGTAGAAAATCGGTTAAGATAAATTAGACTGTCCATATCGTAGGTTTTACCCAGCGTTAGGAATGTCACCGTTGCGCGGTCATTGTAAAGATTAAAATCGAATTTATCTTTCGGCAATACATACAGATATTTCAGTTCGCCAGTGCGATAATCGAACGTCGGCTCAATAAACACGTTGCTGTGCAGAAACAATGAAGTTATAACGTTTTTCCAAAACTGCGTTGCGTTCTGCAATGGATTAGGTTTAAGATTGATAACCTTGTCCGCAGCGTGCTCAAAATACTGTATATAACCGTTCTTGTCCCTACGCTCGAAATATCTGGGTATAGTTGAAAAAATATCCGCAAACGCCTCAATCGCCGTCCTTACTTCGGGAATGCTATAAATATTGCTTGCGTAATTAAACGCAAACCACCCGATGTTATCTCCGTAGTATTCATGGATAATACTGCGAAGCTGGGCCGCCTTGCCGTTTTCTCTGCGTAATATTTTTTTTATCTTATCCGTGAATTTGCCCAAAGCTCACTCCTAAATGCTAAAGTATTTTGACAATATTTCTTTATACTCGGGCAACGACTTAGCCCTCATATATCCGACAAACGAGTTAAGCGCGCCGATTGCGCCGTCTATATGTCCCGTCGATTTTGCCTTATGTGGTGAAAGGTTGTTGTTTGCATCTTGCCGCACTTTCATACAGTAAAAGCAGTAAGCAAACAGCTTATTGTTTATGTCGGCAACGAGCTTACCCTCTTCAAAAAGACTGCGCAAAATTTTTATTGGTTCAGACAATGACCAACCGCCTTGCGCAACTTCGGTTAAAATTCCGTAATCACGAGTCAGCGTTCCGGCATCCTTATCGCGTGTTACTACTTCGTGTGAAAAGCCGTGCTCTTGCATATCCGTAAGCCACTCCTTGGAAAGCGCGCGGTCATAGCCGATTTTTAAAAAATTAATTTTGTATACATCACGTAGCATACAGAACCACTGCGTTACGTATTCCTTTTGGACGTAGCTTCCCGGCGTTACGATAACAAGTTCGCTCGTTACTCTATCGCCAGTGTCAAGGTTTGTCATTTGCCGATAGTCGCGCTTGTCCTTTTCACTGTTGCGCGCAAGTCGCTCTTCTGCTATGAAATATGCTTGCAAATAAATATGCTTATCTTCCGTAAGTATCTCTGCAGTTGCATTGCAAAGGTCAGTCGTTTCAGCAAGGTCTACTCCGCCCGTCGCATAAGCATCTGTGTATTCGTCCGGCAAAACTTTACGCATCGCATTTCGAATAGTTACGATATCGAAGTATTCGATACTCGCGCCGAGCTGTCTGTTCAAATGCTTTGCAATAAATGTATTGCGCATTGCTGGATCACCGTTCATCGCTTCGAACTGCGACCGCAGAAAATCTATTGACGGACGTCCTTCACCCATTGCCGGATTTGCTTTAATCCAACATTCCTCGTCGCGGTAATCGTCTTCGTCATCTATACTGAAAATGAGCGCAAATATGCGGTCGTGCTTGCCAAGCTTCTTTTTATGTAATATCTTTTTGTCACGTTCGAGCAACGACTCGTATAAACTGTCTGGCGTTATTCCCGCCGAAGATATAACTATCATCATCGGCTGCGACCGCGCACCCATACCAGATTTGACTGCATTGTACTGGTTTTTGTTTGTTATTTCGTGTGCTTCGTTATCTACGCCTACCGACGGATTTTCACCGTCCTTACCTTTGCTTCGTCCCGACAGATACTCAATACTCCCGTCCGTTTCGGGACAATAAATTACTTCCGAAGTTTTATTCGTTCCGGTAAACCATTCGGAAAGTGGCTCTTCCTTGACATTCTTTTTTATGATGTCAAAAGTTCGCTTTGACTGCTTTTCGTTTTCCGCAAGAATTTGGCACATAGGTGAAGGTTCTTTATCTATGCCGACAAAGTACGCGACAAGCGGTGCAGTAAACGTATCTTTGCCCCACTTGCGGGCAACGAAGAGATTAAGCTCGTTAAAATATCTGACGTAGCGCCCCTCGATATCGTTCCAAACCTTTATCCCAAGTAAGCACGCCGCAATGTACTTCTGCTCTTTATTTAGCGTTATAGGCTTGCCCGACCATATTCCCTCACGATGACGGAACATATAGGCAAAATCTTGAAAAGCTAACGGATCGGCTTCTTTGTAGAAAATATCGGGCCGTGATAAAAGCTCTTTTATTTGTCTTACGTTATCTTTAACAAGTCGTCCGAACTCGCGCGGATGCTTCTCTACGTACTTGACGTAATCGGTAATCCATTTCAGCATATCCGCCTCCGCAACTTAACTATCTGTGCGATTCATAAGCTTTCTGAAGGGATCGTCATTCTTCTTCGCATTTGCTGCGCCAAGCCCCATACGCGCACGAGCTACGGGGGAAAGTCCCAGTTGGTCAAAAAGTTTAATGCACAGTGCCGCGTTATCCGCGCGCTTTTTGATGTTAGGATTTGGTTTAAGCTGATACTTTGGATTGCCGTCCTTATCCGTTCCACACTCGTAGGAAATAAACGGGCGACCGTCTTCTTTTAGCGCCGCGTCCGCCTCATCAAAAGCGACCTTTGCGCGGCAGTAAATAGTCATCAAATGAATGTCTGCATCAGAAACGCGGCAATTAATCGTTTCGCGAAAAATTCCCGAAAGCCACTTCCAGATTTTTCTCTCTTCTTTCGTCAAGTCTTTCGGCGGCTTAAATTCTTGCTTCTGATAAATCGGTGTCTGCTCTTCCCGCGTTTCAAGCTCTTCATTACTTCGATTTAAGTTTTTGCTCGGTACCGTCTTCGGAGGGCGTCCCGCCATTGTTCAAGTCCTCCCATAAAAGGTTAAATTTTTGCAGCGGACTTACACGTTCGTGTTGCGCATTGTGGCAGTTACTGCAAAGTAAAATCGTGTTATCAAAATCTAAGCGCCGCGCCCAATCTTTATCAATTGGCACGATATGATGCACTTCTTTCCCCTCAGCGACAATACCGTGCCGCCGGCAACGCTCACACAAACCGTTTGCATATGTGAACCGCGCAGACCGTAGCGCTTTCCATTCGGATGTCTGATAAAACCAATCGTATTTTTTGTGATATTTGCCTTTATTTTTTGACATTTTTCAATCTTCCACCAGCAAAAACCAACTTCTTCAAAAAGCGGAAATGTTTTAAGACGTGCTTTGAGGGCGCTTTTGCGCGCGGGCGTACATTTTAGCG
>CAMWLA010000053.1 GCA_947174975.1 uncultured Clostridia bacterium
TGACATGACTAGATTTATTCTGCCTGCGCTTTTGAATAAGTTATATGAAGTTATTTTTATTGTTTGTATATTTTATTTATTCATGTTTAGTTAAAAAATAATTGATAGTTTTTTGTTTCTATTTTCTGTATAATTTTTTATAAAATTCTTCGTCCTTATTTTCGGCTGATATCGATTTTCTGACAAAATGCGTTGCTTCGGATAAACGATGTAAAACGTAAAATTCTTTTGTAAAATACTTCATTTTTATATTTCCTTTATTTGATTTTTTTCAATTTACTACTCATAATACTTTTAGTCAAGCGTTTTCAATTGAGAACCGATATAATTAAAGTGATTTGTATAATCTAATCATAAAGTTCTTGTTTGAGAACGGGAGATGGATTATGAAATTGTCGCAAGCAATAAAAATGCGTATGTTAGATTTAATGGAAAAGAAAAACTTTTCACAATATGATTTTTATAAAAAAGGCGGTGTAGCAAAAGCAACGGCTTCACAAGTTCTTAACGAAACAAGGGAGCGTGTTGCGGTTAAAACTGTTTATGAAATGATAAGCTCTATGGGAGTATCTTTAAAAGAATTTTTCGATGACCCGATATTCGACGAAGTAACCGATTAACTGTTTGCGTGAAAGTTTCGCGCGGGCGGTTTTTATGTTATAATAATAGAGGTAACTAATGAATAATGTTAATCACGCTTTGGCTTTAAGAATCAAAGAGCTGTTAAATGAAAAACATATGACAAGATATAAACTTGCAATGAATAGCGGTGTTTCTCACTCAACTTTGAAAAACATAATTCACGAAACAGTTAAAGACAATTTACTTTCAACTACTATTTTAATTGCCGGCGGTTTTGATATGACGGTAAGTGAGTTTTTAGACAGTCCATTGTTTCTTGAAGAGAATTTGCAAATTTAATTAAAATCAATTGACTTAAAGGCTTTATTTGTATATAATTATTAGGAATTAAAATTAACATTATTAGCGAGGTAAGATATATGAAGCCCGAAATACATCCCGATTATCACGAAGTAACGGTTGTATGCGCTTGCGGAGCTACTTTCAAAACGGGTACCACCAAGAACGTGGACACTCTGAAAGTGGATATCTGCAACAAGTGTCATCCTTTCTTCACCGGTAAACAAAAGCTTGTGGATACAGGCGGCCGCGTAGACAAGTTCAAGAAAAGATATAATATCTGATTTATTGTGGCTCCAAGTATTTGGAGCCACATATACTGTCAATAACTAAGAGAGAGTGTATGGCAAAAAAAGATAAGAAAAACTGCACCTATATAGGCGGTCAAGCGGTTATGGAAGGCGTTATGATGATGGGCAAATCGTCAATGGCGACCGCCGTCCGCGACCCCGACGGTGAAATTCAAATCGAATCAAAGCGTTTATCGCGCGGCAAGCATCTTTCGCGCGCATTGAAAATTCCTTTCGTGCGCGGAACGGTTAATTTGGTGTTGTCGCTTGTTCGCGGAACGAAAACGCTTATGCGTTCCGCAGCAGTCTGCGGTGACGACGACGAGGAAGCGGGCAGAATTCAGAAATGGCTTGCGGAAAAATTTAAAATCAACTTGATGAACGTCATTACGTTAATTTCAACGGTTATCGGCGTACTTCTCGCAGTAGGTATTTTTATTTTTCTTCCGCAGTTTCTCGTCGGACTTTTGGGGCGCGTTTCTCCTATTGACGAAACGCACTGGGCTTACTACGTTCTTTTAGGCGTTTTAAAGCTGTTAATCTTTATCGGATATCTTGCGTTAATTCTCTTTTTAAAGGATATACGCAGACTGTATATGTACCACGGCGCCGAGCATAAGACTATTAACGCCTACGAACACGGCGTAGAGCTGACGCCCGAAAAGGTAAAGGAATGTTCGCGCATTCACGACAGATGCGGAACCTCGTTTCTGTTTATAGTACTTTTTATAAACATAATTATAATTTCCATTGTAAACTGGGCGTTCTTCAAGTACGTTGCAGTCGGAGTCGAAAACCGCGTGGCAAGGTTTATGATTAAGTTCGCTATAGAGCTTGTGTTACTTCCCTTGATCGCTGGCGTTTCGTACGAGGTGCTGAGATTCCTTGCAAAGTTCGATAATAAATTCGTAAACTTTTTCAAGGCCCCCGGCAAGCTTATCCAAAAAACTTTGACCACACGCGAACCCGACGAGGAAATGATAGAGGTTGCAATTGCGGCATTCAACAAGGTGCTTGAAATGGACGCGGACGCAACTGTTCCCGAAACCGAGTTCGTCACAAGCGGAATACTTTCAAAGATGCTTGCGGACACTAAGGAGAAATTCGCTGCGGCGGAAATCGACGCAAGCGACGCCGAGTGGATATATTCGATAGTTTTGGAAGTTCCCCGCGGAGAGCTGAAAAACGAGCGCATGGTGTTATCTTACGAAAGTAAGCAGATACACAGAATAGTCACCGAAAGACTTACCGGCAGACCGCTTTGGTATATAATCGGCGACACCGAATTCAACGGCTGTAAAATCAAGGTGGACGAAAGGGCGTTAATTCCCAGACCCGAAACCGAGCTTCTGGCAGATTACGCAGTGAAGTCCATCGAGGACGGCGACAGAGTTTTGGACCTTTGCACGGGTTCGGGATGTATCGCGGTTTCGGTTGCCAAGAAATGCGCGTCGCGCGGAGTTTCCGTAACGGCGGCAGATATTTCGGAAGCGGCGCTTTTGCTTGCGCGTGAAAACGCCAAATCGAACGGCGTGAATATCGAGTTCGTTCAAAGCGACTTGCTTACCAGCGTGCGCGGTAGGTTCAATTTAATCATCTGCAACCCTCCGTATATAAAGAGCGGCGATATCCCCAACCTTCAAAAGGAAGTGCGCGGATTCGAACCGAGAATTGCTTTGGACGGCGGTGACGACGGACTTGAATTCTACAAGCGCCTTGCAAAGACCGTGAGAAACTATCTTGCAAAGGACGGCGTTTTGTTGCTTGAGTGCGGCGAAGGTCAAGCGGAAGAAATTTTAAAGCTTTTCGAGCGCCGTGACTATGCAATGGTAATGAAAGACTTATCGGGTATTGATAGATTTATTAAAATAGCATTTTAAAAAAATTTGCGTCGTTTTTCGGCGCAAATTTATTTATGGGTAGTATGGAAAAATTTTTAATTAAACTTCAAGATATATACGAGCGCTATAAAGAGCTTACGGAAAAATTGAGCGATCCCGCGGTTATTTCCGATACCGCGCTGTGGACTAAAACGGCAAAGGACCAAGCGGAAATTTTAGAGCCTTCGCAAAAGTACGAGGAATATCTTTCCGTAATGGACAGACTCAAAAAGGCGGACGAGGGTATCCGCCACGAAACCGACCCCGAAATGCGGGAGCTGTTTTTGGCGGAAATCGAGGAATGCTCGGAAGCCGTCGAAAGGTTAAAGGAAGAGCTTAAAATCGCCCTTCTGCCCAAGGATAAAAACGACGACAGAAACTGTATCGTAGAAATCCGCGGCGGCGCGGGCGGCGACGAAGCCGCACTGTTCGCATACGAGCTGTACAGAATGTATTTAAACTATTGCGAGCGTCACCGCCTTAAAGTCGAACTTGTGGATATAAACGAAACCGAGCTCGGCGGAATTAAGGAAGTGGTTTTCAACGTTACAGGCAAGGACGCGTACAAACAGCTTAAATTCGAAAGCGGGGTTCACCGCGTTCAGCGCGTTCCCGAAACCGAGTCGCAAGGGCGCGTTCACACCTCTACGGCAACGGTTGCCGTTCTGCCCGAGGCGGAGGACGTCGAAGTCGAGATAAAAGACGAGGATATCCGCGTGGACGTTTACCGCTCGTCGGGTGCGGGCGGTCAGAAAGTAAACAAGACCGAAACCGCGATAAGAATTACCCACTTCCCCACGGGGATAGTGGTCACTTGCCAAGACGAGAGAAGTCAGCTTAAAAACAAGGATAAGGCGTTCAAGGTACTCCGTTCAAGGCTGTACGATTTTTACAGCTCGCAGAACCGTTCCGCTTACGACGAACACCGCAAAAGCTTGGTCGGACGCGGCGACAGAAGCGAACGTATCCGCACATACAATTTCCCGCAAGGAAGAGTTACCGACCACAGAATAGGGCTTTCTCTGTTCTCTATAGACACCTTTATGATGGGCGACATCGAAGAAATGATAGAAGCTTTGACAGTCGCTGAGCGTGAAGCTCAGCTTGCCGGTGAAGAATAACTCGCTTCCGCTAAACGGCGTATAGCTGTGTTGCGCTGCGGCAACTTTCAGTCACTTACCTCTGTGTAAGCTCCTTCAAGTTTTCCTCGCGCGCCTTGCTCTACTTGTTTATCGAAACCGAGGGATAATTATAATTTATATGTCATTTAAAGAAAAATTAAAAAAGTTTTTTACGCCTATCGATTTGCGGCAAGGCAAGGAGTGGAAGGTTCTTTTAAAATTTTCACTGCCCGTAATCGTTTCCTATTTGTTGCAGCAAATATATACGATAAGCGACGCCGCTATCTGCGGGCAAACGCTTTCCGCCGACGAGGTCGCGGGCGTAAACGACGTATCTTCGATATTATTCATATTTTTGCAGTTCGCTTTCGGCTGTACGGCGGGATTCACCGTTATAATTTCCGATAGGGTGGGCAATGCGGACGCGGACGGAATTCGCCGTTCCTTTGCCACGCAGATTATACTGTGCGCGGTAATCACCGTAGTTTTAACGGCTGTTTCTATGCTGTCGTTGAAGCCCATGCTTAAATGGATAAACGTAACCCCCGCGAACGAGGGCGTATACAACGCCGCATACGCGTACTGCATGGTCATATTTGTCGGCATTTTCGCGCAGATGTTTTATAACTTTATCTGCTCGGTTCTGCGTAGTATAGGCGATTCGGTGACCCCGCTCGTCTTTCTGTTTATATCCACACTGATAAATATCGGTTTGGACCTTCTGTTTATAGCGGTATTCAAATGGGGAGTTATCGGCGCGGCTGCCGCAACGGTAATCGCTCAAGCTTTAAGCACGGTGGCTTGCTTTATTTATACCTTTGTAAAATTCAAAAGTTTAAGGTTAAAGCGCGGTGATTTTAAGGCGGGTTTGGGTGAATATTTTGCCCATTTAAAACAAGGCTTGCCCCTCGGCTTGCAGTTTTCCGTGCTTGCAATAGGATTAATCGTATTGCAGAGCGGCGTTGTCAGCTTCGATTTAAAGCCCGACGGTACCATGGTCGCGGGCAACCCCGCGCAGAACGGCTACGGCGCGGCGTGCAAATTAGGCGGGTTTTTGATGGCGCCTATGAACGCCTTCGGCACGGCTTTGGTCAGCTTTAACGCGCAGAATTACGGCGCGCGGGAGTTTGACAGAATTAAGCGCGGAACGCTGCAAAGCATGGTTATAATAACCGTATTCTACATAATACTTGCGGGGCTGGGACTGCTTTTAACTATAAACGGCGCATATCTCAAACTGTTTTTAAGCGCAGATAAAATCAACGAACAGTCGATAAAGTTCGGCAACTACTATCTGTACGTCGCATGTTCTTTGTACTTTTTCTTGGGAATACTGTTCGTCTGGCGCTCGGCGGCGCAAGGTATAGAAAAACCATTTTTCACGCTGCTTGCGGGAACGTTCGAACTCGTTGCAAGAATTCTCGTCTGCCTCTATCTGCCCGCGGCAATAAACGGCGGGCCGATAAATTCGGAAGCTTCGCTACTCTCGTACGTTGCGCTTTGCTCTGCCGACCCGTTTGCATGGCTGGGTTCAGTTCTTGCGCTCACGTATCCTTTTATAGCTTATATCTGCCTCAAAAGATACAAGCTTCCGCCCGAAGAAAATCAATATTAAAAAAGCAAGGGCGACCTTGCTTTTTATTTTTAACTTTGCTATAATGGTGGAACGATAAACAGTAATTTAGCTTACTTTATAAGCAAGCCGAGTTAAAAAAGGTAGGTAAAAATATGAAAGAAGCAAATATTTTTCGCTATATAACAGCAGTTTTACTCGCACTTATTCTCTTAATTTTCATTATATTATTTAGTGCTTGCACTCCCGACAACAACGATGATGAACCCAGCAAAACAGATGAAAATACTGTTGTGCTTACATTCAATGCTACGGTAGCAAACGGAATTCCACAGGGGACGAACGTTTCTATTGGTTCGAGTTTGAATACTTGGAATCCTAAAAACGCCGAATGGTTCGCAAAGCAGATAGACGAAACGCATTTTAGTCTTACAGTAACGTTAGACAAGAAGTTTATTGGGCAAGAGATAGAGTATAAATGGACGCTTCAATACCCGAATAGCACAGGAAATGGCTGGGAATATACCGAGAATGCCTCAGGTTCGGGACTATACGGAAACAGAAAGTATAAAATTAAGGAGAATGATAACGTGATAAACGATACGGTTTCTTTCCCGAACGATGCTATAAAAATCGAGAGTACTTTATCCTGCGGTAAGCTTGAAACAATCGAACTGAGTATGCCACAGTTTCCGGGGCGTAAGCGTACGATTCGCGTTTGGTTGCCCGAGGGATACGACGCAAAAGATAGTACGAAAAAATATTCGGTTTTGTATATGCATGACGGACAAAATTTGTTTGACGCAGCCACTTCATTTTTAGGCGAGTGGGAAGTGGACGAAACGCTTACCAAGCTGATGAAAGCGGGGTATGAATCTACGATTGTGGTTGGCATTGACAACGGAGAGTTGGAAAGATTCAACGAGCTTTCTCCATCGTGGAATCTGAGCGCATTGGGTAAAGATTACATTACCGCTCCCGCAGGGGAAAAATATGCAGAATTTGTCGTAAATACCGTTAAGCCCTATATAGACGAACATTTCAACACTAAACCGCAATGCGAGTACACAGGTATAGGCGGAAGCTCGATGGGTGGCATAATGTCTTTGTATATGGCAATGAAATACGCCGACATCTTTGACTACGGTATTATTTTCTCGCCGGCTATGCACGTTTATGAAGAGGACGTATTAACGAAATTCTTTGGCGAATACAATTTTGATACTATGCAAAACTTGCCCAAGCTTTATCTGTTTGCAGGTGCGCAAAAAGGCGGCTCGGAATCCGGCACGCCCTATGACGAAACCTGCATCACGAAATACGTTGATATAATTAAAAAACAGCTTACGGATAAAAATTATCCCGATGAGAATATCGGCACGTTGATTGACCAGAATGCTTGCCACATCGAAAGCGATTGGGCAAAAAATTTCCCGAGCGCTTTGGAATGGCTGAGCGAGGTTCGCAAGAATCACGATTAATAAGAAAGATGGCTTGTTGAATAGCATTTAGCAAGTATTGATAAAATTCGTTTATGAAAGCCAATTTATGCAAAAAGCACTTTAAATATTGAAACGATAGAACTATAAATTTCAATTTGTCGTCATAAATTTGAAATAAAATTAAAGCCCGCTGTCTTCGCAATCAAAGACAGCGGGCTATTGTTTTCGTGAACTATTTTACTTTTATTCGTCTTACAACTTTGAAGTTGACGTTGTCTTCGGAAGTGCCTACAAGGAAGGTGTTTATTTTCAGCTCATCGGGATAGGGGATATCCTTTAATCTTTCAAACATCGTTGAAAGCTTTTCTGCGTTTTCGTCCATTATAACCGTAGAGTGGTAAATAAACTGCTTGTCAAACGCATGCGGTTTAACGGCGTAGCTTATTGCAATCTGGTCAAGCTCGTCATGCAGAGTTTTGAACTGTTCGTTTTCTTCCACTCTCAGCCAAAGTATTCCGCCGTCGTGCAGTTCAAGTTTTTCGACCTTTGCCGTGAACGGCTTTGCCGATTTTAAAAGCTCGATAATATCCTTAATGCAGTGTTTTGCAATTTCTTCCTGCATTTCAAAGGTTATTTTCAGCGAAATATGCTGGGGCAAATTTAACGCGGTTTCGCTTAAATTCAAATCGGCGTTAAACTCCTTTACCTTTTCGCGGTATTCTATAAATTTGGGATTAATATCGCACCCTATCCAAATAAACATTGTAATTACCTCAATATATTGATACATAGATTATATT
>CAMWLA010000054.1 GCA_947174975.1 uncultured Clostridia bacterium
GTCCGTTTTGAGAATACGTGGAAATTTCAGCCCAAATCCCGTCGTAGCACTCGTCGGAAAATTGAGTTTTTAATCCGCGTATTATTTTTATGCACTGCTCGTACTCGGTTTTACTCACGTTAAGCTTTTGCAGTTTTTTAACGTTTTTCATTGCCGCAACATAACTCTCGTCTGAGGTCAGCAAATAATTTCTTTTGGCTTTTATGTACGCTTCGGAAAGCGTGGCTTTGCTTTTAAAAAACTGCTCGTCACTTTGCGGCTGTTTTTCAAAGTACGCTATTTTAAATGCCGTAGTAATTATAAACCGCTTTAATTTTTCATCCATAGTTTAAAATATTTTAACATAGGCAAGTATACTTGCGCAAGCAATTTTGCATAATTTATTATAATTCTTTTATGGATAAGTTGATGAACGTAAATAAGGCGATTGCCTTGCGCGTAAGCGAATTGCTTTTAAAAAAGAATATGACACAGTACAGATTGGAAAAGTCAAGCGGACTATCGCACAGTAGGCTTGGCTGTATTATGGGCGAAAAAAATAAAACCGTTACGCTTTCTACGGTAATGCTTTTGGCGCAAGGTTTTAATATGAGCTTAATCGAATTTTTAGACAGCCCCTACTTCGATTTCGATAACTTGGAAATCAATTAAAATAAACGGTGACTATACAGTCACCGTTATTATTTACTGATTTTCCGCTTCGAAAGTACGAGGTACGGAATAGAGGTCGAACTCGCTGTCTATGTCGAACTCGCTGTCATCGTCAAACGCGGCAAGCTTGGAAATAGATACCTCGTATGCGGTCATGGAAACGAAGCTTTCGTCCGGCTGCTTTTTCTGATACTCGCGGCTCTGTATTCTGCCCGACAGCGCAACCTTGTCGCCTACGGCAAGGTTTCTTACGAACCTCGCGTTTCTGCCCCAAGCGATTGCGGGTATGTAATCGGACTTGTTGTAGCTGCGGTTTACCGCAACCAAAAGATCTGCAATTTCGCGGTTAAACGGCGTAGTGCGGTATACGGGCGGTTTGCAGATATAGCCCGAAAGCACGATAGAGTTAGG
Source organism: uncultured Clostridia bacterium (assembly GCA_947174975.1). GTDB lineage: Bacteria > Bacillota > Clostridia > Christensenellales > Borkfalkiaceae > Coproplasma. The sequence goes on from CAMWLA010000054.1 coordinate 1,063, forward strand.
ATTTTTATCGGGCTGGGTATCCAAAAGCTCGCGCACGAAAACCGTAAGCATTAAGCGGGACTTGCCGTCCTCAAGCTTGTTGTAGGAACGGAACTGACCCAACGCACAGATAAATCCGCCCTTCTTCATATCTTCGGTCATTATCCTTTCGGAAACGGTGACGGGAAGTATATCGGCTTGACCCGAAAGGCGCATAACTTTTACGAAAAACTCGTAAAACCCTTCGCCGTAAACCTCGTGGGAAAATTGAGCGTCGGACACGATTTCGCCGTATATGTAGACCTTGTTGTTTTTCTCTGTGTTGTAATTCATATATGCCTCCAAAATAGTTTTTCAAATTGTCAAGTGTACAGATTATCAATTGTTAATGCGACGCTTATTTTGCCGGTTGTTGTCTTCCCGTTCCGTCGATCACGTAGTTATCCTTGTAAATCAATTCCCCTATAGGTACGAAGCTGTAGCCCTTGTTTTTAAGCGTTTCCAAAATTATGGGAACGGCTTCGGCAGTGTGCAGTCCGTTGTTGTGCATTAAGATTATCGAGCCGTTTTTGACGTTATTTATTACCCTCATTGCGATATCCGTTGCAGAAAGGTCTTTCCAGTCTAAACTGTCGGTATCCCACTGTATTGAATAGTACCCGAGCTCAGACGCGGTTTTAATAAGCTCGTCGTCGTAATCGCCGTAGGGCGGACGGAAAAGGTTAACTTCCTTGCCCGTAATATTTTTAATCGCTTCAGCGGAAGTTTCAAGCTCTAACTTAATCTCTTCGCTGTTCTGCTTGCTCATATAGCTGTGCGTAGAGCTGTGGGTTCCTATCTCGTGTCCCGCCTCATCGATTTTTTTGACGTATTCGGGATATTTTTCAGCCCAGAACTCCACCATAAACCACGTAGCGTGAACGTTGCCGACCCTTAAAGCCTTTAAAATTTCATCCGTATGTTCTACGCCCCACGCGCAGTCAAACGAAATAGAAACTACTTTGTCTTCCCGCTCTACGCTGTAAATGGGTATCAGTCTCGGCGAATTGCCGTAATACACCGAATACGCGCCCGTGAAATAGACCGACACCGACAGCACCGTAAATAAAATTAAGGCAACCGCCGTCAGCACCACACTTTTAAGCTTAAACGTTTTTATCACTGCTTACTCTCCAATAATACCAAATTAATTACCGCGGTTTTTGACTGATTTCGTCGTTTTTGATGTTATTTTACAGTTTTTCAAACCGCTCTTTTTTATAAATTTATTTTTTGCGGCTTAAATTTATGAGTAAATAAAAAAAATCGTCCACACTTGTCCGTGCGAACGGTTTTTTCTGATATGTAATTAAGGCTTACCCTTGTCCTTGCGGTTTTGTTTTACCGTCTTTTCGTAACCGTAGTCGGACGGGGTGTAATAAACCCTATCCTTTAATTTATCGGGCAGATACTGCTGTTTTACCCAGCCGCCCGAAAAGTTGTGCGGGTATTTGTATTCGGCGCTTTGCGCTTTCGTTTCCTTATCGCCGAAAGTGTTATCTTTAAGATACGGCGGAACGCCCTCGTCGTCGCGAACCTCGCGCGCATCCCTTTTCGCCGCGTTCATAGCTTCAACAACGGTATTGCTCTTCGGCGCTTCACAGACGTAAATTATCGCATTCGACATAGGGATTAATCCCTCGGGATAGCCGATTTTTTCAAACGCGTACATTGCAGACGTAGCGACGTTAAGCGCGTTGGGGTCCGCCATGCCCACGTCCTCGGAAGAATGAACGACAAGACGGCGAAGCAAAAGCATAGGGTCGCACCCGCCCTCGATAAGGCGCATTGCGTAGTAAAGCGCTGCGTTTGAATCCGAACCGCGGAGCGACTTACAGAAAGCCGAAAGATAGTCGTAATACGCGTCCTCGCTGTAAGAGAGCGCCTTGCGCTGAATTGACTGCTCCGCGTCCGACAGCGTAATTTTAATGCTTCCGTCCGCAAGGGGCGGAGTCGTTAAAACTGCAAGCTCCAAGGCGTTGTACGCTGTGCGCAGATCCCCACCCGAAAGTCTTGAAATATGTTCAAGCGCGCTGTCCTCGATTTCCGCGTTATATTCGCCCAAGCCCTTGCGCTTGTCTTTAAGGGCGCGCTTCAGCGCTTCGGAAACGTCGCCGTCCGTCAAGTGCTTAAACTCGAACACTCTGCACCGCGACACGATTGCGGGCGTCATCGACGAATAGGGGTTTTCCGTAGTTGAGCCTATAAAAATTATAGTACCGCGCTCGATAGATGGAAGGAGTGAATCGGACTGGGTTTTATTGAAACGATGGCACTCGTCAAGCATAAGATAGGTGCGCTTGCCGTAAAGTTTAAGATTATTGAGCGCAGTTTCCACCGCCCTTTTAACGTCGGCTACACCCGCTTGCACGGCGTTCAGCTTTATAAATTCGCCGTGCGTGGTTGAAGCGATAATATTCGCAAGCGTAGTTTTGCCCGTACCGGGGGGACCCCAGAAAATACAGCTTCCCAGTCTGTCCGCAAGTATAGCACGCCTTAAAAGCGAACCCTCGGCCACGATGTGCTTCTGACCGATAAACTCGTTTAAGTTGTTTGCGCGCATACGCTCGGCAAGGGGCTTTGCCCCCTCTTCGTTGCCGTTTAAATCAAATAAATCCATAATTAACCTAATAATTCTTTAATCTTTGGCATGTTTTTCTTTGCAAGGAGATAGCCTTCTTCAAAGGCTTTGTCCAAGTCTTTTATAACGTACTGGCTCATTCCTTTCATTTCGGGCTGCAAAAGCATATCGCACATACTCTTATCGCGCTCGTAGCGGAGTGCGGAGTTCTGCGCGTCCATAATATCGTAAACCCTTAAAACCATATTTAAAATACCGTGGACGTCGTCTATCCGCTCGGAACAGTTTTTAAGTACGTCCATTGCAATTACTACGTCCGCGCCCATTTCCTTAACTATTTTTATGGGAACGCGGCAGACGCAACCGCCGTCAACCAAAAGCTCGTTCTCATACTTTAACGGGCGGAATACTGCGGGAATCGTGCTTGAAGCTTGTATTGCAAACGCGGCGTCGCCGCTTTCAAAAACGTGTTCTTTACCCGACAGAATATCTGTTGCAACGCATTTGAATTTTACGGGGAAATCTTCTATATTTTTCAGCGCCAGATTTTCACACAATAAGTCACGTACCTTTCCGCTTCGAAGCAGCGACATCTGCGACAGTGCGGCGGGGTTAATCGAAATGATATCCCTCTTTCTGAGTTTAAGCACGATCTCGTGCATTCTTTTTGCGCTTACGCCGCTTGCGTACACTCCGCCGACGACCGCGCCCATAGAGCTGCCCGCAATGAAATCGGGCTTAATGCCCTCCTCTTCCAAGGCTTTCAAAAGCCCGACGTGCGCAACCCCGCGCGAACCTCCGCTTCCCAGCGCAAGCCCCAATTTTTTACTCATATTCGCCCCCTTTAAGCAGTATTCTATAAAGAAATGAAGTTCGTAAACATAGTTAAATTCGCCGTGCCCGCAATTGTTCTTACAATGATAGCGGGCGCAATTATAATTTATCCCGAACGGTACATATCCTGCTGTTTGCAAGGCTTCGTCATGTGGGCGGAATGCGTGCTTCCGTCGCTGTTTCCGTTTATGGTAATTACGCTTATTATTATAAAATCCGGCTTTGCGGAAAAGGCTTCCTTACCCCTTAAAAAGGTGACGGGACTTTTCAATCTGCCCCCCGCCGCCGCGGTGTGTTTTATTATAAGTATATGTTCGGGGTATCCCGCCGGCTCGAAATGCGTGCTTGAATTTTACGAGAAAGGCTGTCTTTCCCAAAAGGACTGCAAAAAGCTTTCCTACCTTTGCTCCACTTCGGGGCCGCTGTTTATAATAGGCAGTATCGGCGTGAGAATGCTCGGCGATAAGAGCGCGGGCTGGAAAATACTTCTGGCGCATTTTCTTTCCGTATTGATTATTGCCCTTATTCTCTCGCTTTTTTCAAAAAAGGGCGAAAAACAGCAATTAAAACGTGAACCTGTTAAAAGCAATTTGCTTTACGATTCATTTTACGGTGCGGTAATCTCCGTTGCCGTAGCGGGCGGGTTTATCGCATTTTTCAGCGTTGCCGCACAAATTTTTGCGGATTTCAATTTCCTTATAGTTTTTGAAAAAATGTTTTGCCTTTTTACCGATGAAACAAGCGCGAAAGGCGTAAGCTTAGGGCTTATTGAAGCGACGATAGGCTGCCGAACGCTGTCCGCCGCGACGGGTAAACTTACTTTACCGTTTGCGGGGTTTTTGATAACCTTCGGCGGCGTGTCTATAATTTTACAGCAGCTTGCCTATCTTTGCAAAGCGGGCGTAAAGCCGCTGAACTTTGTAGGTGTAAAATTTATTCAAGGAATTGCGTGCTTTCTTATACTACTTTTAATATGCTCCTAAAAGCTTGAACGAAAGCGCGTTACTTTTAATATCTTCGATTGCTTTTTTAATTTCGGGTTCGGAATAGTCGCACTCGGCTTCGATAAAAAAGCGAAACTCATCGACCGCGTCCTTTATAGGGCGCGATTGTAATTTCGACATATTCAAGCCGTGAAAAGCTATGCGCTTTAAAAGATTTAAAAGCCCGCCCGAAACGTTGGGGCAAGTTACCGAAAAATAAATCTTTTTCGTAGATTTATTTTCATCGACTTGTCCGCGAACCACTTTTAAAAAGTGGGTTACGTTTTCGCTGTAATCTGCGATATTGTTCTCTGAAAGGGTTATCCCCTCTCTTTGAGTGTGCGCTCCGACGATGCCCGCGTCTTCCTCCGTCTTAATCATATCAAGGCTTGCGGAAGTTGACGGCACTGCGATAAGCTGGGCCTTGGGAAAGTTTTCAAAGAGATAACCCGCGCACTGGTCAAGCGCTTGGCGGTGTGAATACACGCGCTTTATCCGCTTTATATCCGCGCCGTTTAAGGTTGCAAGGCGGTGTTCGATTTTTATTATCCCCTCTTCCACGGCGATAATATCGGGGGTTGCCTGCAGCAAATCGATATTCTGTATAACCCCGCCGTTTAAGTTGTTTTCAATGGGAATAACCGTGCAATCCACTTCGCCCGAAGTCAAGGCGCGCATTATCTGCGGGAAGCTGTCGTACGCACAAAGCTCGTTCGACGGCGTCATTTTTTTTGCCGCAAGATAGCTATAACTCCCCTCGGGTCCGAGATAAGCCGTTTTCATTACGCTTTCTCCGCGACTTCTAAAATAAGCCGTTTCGTATCTTCCCAGCCGAGGCACGCGTCGGTTATCGACTTGCCGTAAATAATATCCTCTTTCTGGTTGCCCTCTTCGATGAAGCTTTCAACCATAAAGCCCTTTACTATCTTTTTGAAATCTGCGCTGTACACGCGGTTGCGCATAACCTCTTCGGAAATACGTATCTGCTGATAGAACTGCTTGCCGCTGTTGGAATGGTTGCAGTCTATTATTACGGCGGGATTTTTCAAATCCGATTTTGCATAGCTTTCGGCAAGCTGCATTACCGTTTCGTAGTGATAGTTGGGAATATCGTTGCCGTAGCTGTCAACCGCACCGCGCAAAATAGAATGGGCAAGGCAGTTTCCGTCCGTTTCCACTTGCCAGCCGTTAAGCTTAAACACTTGCGCGCTTTGTGCCGCGTAAACGGAATTTAAAAGCGTGATAATAGAACCGCTCATAGGGTTCTTTACCCCGACGGGAACGTCAATTCCGCTTGCAACCAAGCGGTGAAGCTGATTTTCGCACGAACGCGCGCCGACGGCGATATACGACAGCAAATCGTCAACGTAGTGGATATTCGCGGGGTAAAGCATTTCGTCCGCGGCGGAAAGTCCGCTTGCTTCTATCGCCTTGATATTCAGCTCCCTTATAGCGTAAATACCCTTTAAAATATCTTCCGATTTCGTAGGGTCGGGCTGGGAAAACATTCCTTTGTAGCCCACTCCGCGCGTGCGGGGCTTGTTGGTATATATCCTGGGCACAAGCACTACCTTGTCCTTGACTTGTTCGTTAAGCTTGCCAAGTCTTTCAACGTAGTCCAAAACGGGCTTCGCTTCGTGCGCGGAGCAAGGTCCTATTATTAAAATAAGCTTATCGCTCTTGCCGGTGATTACGTCGGTTACAAGCTTGTCCCGCTCCTTTTTAATTTTTTTAAGGTTTGCGGGAAGGGGCATTTTATCGAGTATTTCTTCTGGGTCGGGTATTCTGATTTTCTTGTTAAACATTTTTATCCTTTATAAGTTTTTCTATATCTTCGTATATTTGCGCGGGAACGTATTGCGCGCAGTCCTTTTTGAATTTGAACGAATTTCTGACGAGTGACGAGCTTATATGCAAGCTGTCTTGCTCGGCGGGAATATATATCGTCACTATGTCTTTTTTCAATTTTTTATTTGCGTAGAAGTTTGCGTTTTCGTACTCGAAATCGACGGTATTGCGCACTCCGCGCACAAAAAACGGCGTATTTTCCTTTTCAAGCAAATCTACCGCCGCGCCGTCGTAGGAGATAACGCGCACTCTTTTTTCGTCCGCAAAAAGCTTTTTTAAAAGCTTTGTCCTCTCCTCTACGGTAAACAGAGTGGTTTTATCGGGGTTAATCATAACGGCGACTACTACCTCGTCGAATATCTTCAAGCAGTTTTCGACCACTTGTTTATGTCCCGTTGTGGGCGGGTCGAACGAACCCGCAAACACACACTTTTTCATTATTCACCTACTTTAAAAAACGTTAAATACGTTTTTCCGTATTTCCTTTCGTCAAACTTTTCCAAACCGTCAATTCCGTTCTCGCAGCTTCTGTCGCGCTCGTAAATTACAACGCCGTCATCGCTTAAATGATTGCCCTTTGCAATAA
>CAMWLA010000055.1 GCA_947174975.1 uncultured Clostridia bacterium
ATTCCTCTACGTCTCGTGGGCTGGGAGATGTGTCTAAGAGACTGCTTGCAGCCGAAGCGGAAAAGCAAAAGGCGCTTGAAGCTGAGAAAGCGACTTCCGCAGAGACCGTTAAAGAAGCTGAGAAAGAAAAGACTCAATCGACGGAAAAAGCTGCTGCAAAAACCGATAGTAAGACATTTATTAACCGCGATACGCGTCCTCAACGCGGACCCATTAAGCCGAATGCGCCGGCATATAATAATGCAAGTCAAAGACCAAATAAACCTTTGGGTCAGCCGAAGTACGGCGTGGCACCCGCTCCGGCAGCTGTTCCCGCAGCACAAGTTGGTAAATCAAAAAATTTCGGACCCGATAAAAAGAAGAGCTACGAGAAAACCTACGTTGAAAAAGAGAGGCACATCGTATCGAAGCGCGCCTTACAGAAACAACAAGGCGCAAGCATAGACGATTTCGATGAAAATAAGAGCGGTTATAGAAAACTCCGCGTCAAAAAAGATAAAAAACAGCAGAATTCACAAGCGATTAAAATTGAACACGCAGTAGTTACTACTGACGATATCGCTATTAAAACCTTATCGGAGAAGCTTGGCATTTCTGCGGTTGAAATAACAAAAAGGCTGTTTAAAGAGGGCGTTATGAAGACCGTGAACGAATCGATAGATTACGATACGGCAGCTCTCATTGCAGCGGGACTTGGAATCGAACTTGAATACAAGCCCGAAAAAACGGCGGAAGAAGTGCTTATTGAAAAGCAAGCCGATACCGTTGAAGAGATTGAAAGCCTTGTTCCCCGTGCTCCCGTAGTTACGGTAATGGGACACGTCGATCACGGTAAAACTTCACTTCTCGATTATATAAGAAAAAGCAACGCAGTCGCCGGTGAAGCCGGCGGAATTACGCAGCATATCGGCGCGTATACCGTCTCGGTTAACGGAAAAGGAATTACGTTTATCGATACTCCCGGACACGAAGCGTTTACAGCTATGCGTGCACGCGGTGCGCAAGTTACCGATTTCGTTATTTTGGTTGTGGCTGCGGACGACGGCGTAATGCCTCAGACCGTTGAAGCAATTAATCACGCTAAGGCGGCTGGTGTAAGCATAATCGTTGCAGTCAACAAAATGGATAAGGTCGGCGCGAACTTGGATAAAGTTAAACAAGATTTAACCAATTACGGACTTGTTCCCGAAGAGTGGGGCGGCGATACGGTTATTTGTCCTATTTCGTGCAAAACCGGAGAGGGTATAGAGGCACTTTTGGAAAATTTGTTGCTTTTGGCAGAGATGAAAGAGCTTCTTGCTAACCCCGCACGCGAGGCGAGGGGTGTAATAATCGAAGCGCGTCTTGATAAGGGTAAAGGACCGGTTGCAACTGTACTCGTACAGAACGGCACCTTGCATACCGGTGATAATATCATTTCAGGAACGGTAACTGGCAGAGTGCGCGCAATGATTGACGATAGTGGCAAAACCGTTAAAGAAGCCGGACCTTCAATGGCGGTTAACGTACTCGGACTTGAAGAAGTTCCTAACTCGGGCGATTCGATTTTCGCCGTTTCACAGAGCCTTATGAAAGAGGTAATGGGCGAGCGAATGAGAAAGAGAAGCGACGCAATGATAAAGTCTGCTTCAAAAGTATCCTTGGAAGAAATGTTCGGCATGATTGCCGAAGGCAACCTTAAAACCTTAAATCTTATTATCAAGGGTGACGTGCAAGGCTCTGTCGAAGCTGTCAAGCAGTCAGTTGTTAAGCTTTCCAACGAAGAGGTTCAAGTAAAAGTTATTCATGCAGGTGCCGGCGCAATTACCGAAACGGACGTTATGCTTGCCGATTCTTCAAATGCGATTATTTTGGGCTTTAATGTCCGTCCCGATGCTAAGGCAAAAACGCTTGCCGAGAGAAGCAAGGTTGACGTCAGAACGTACCGCATTATTTACGATTTATTGGACGATATGGAAGCTGCGCTTAAAGGTATGCTTGCACCCAAGTATCAGGAAGTTTATCTCGGAAAATGCGAAGTGCGTCAAACGTTTAAAATTACCGGCATCGGCAATATTGCGGGATGCTACGTTCTTGACGGCAAAATTGTCCGCGGTGGCAAGCTGCGTATATACAGAGATGACGTTCTCGTAGTTGAGGGCAACGTTCAGCAGCTTAAGCGTTTCAAGGATGACGTTAAAGAAGTTTCGTTCGGTTTTGAATGCGGATGCGCAATCGAAGGCTTTAAAGATATAAAAATCGGCGATATCATTGAATGCTATATGATAGAGCAAGTCGTTGCGGGTTAAGGAGCGTAAATGAAAGGTAACAGAGGGAAGCGTTTGTCCGGCGAATTTCAAAAGGAAATATCGTCCGTAATTTCTCAGAAACTTAAAAATAAACATCCCGAGTTAAGCGCAATAATAAGCGTAACGGATACCGATATAGCTCCCGATTTAAAGAGTGCGAAAATTTATATAAGTATCTTTGACCCTAATGAAGAAAAAAGGCAAGACAGCTTTGAAATAATAAGACAGAACGCGGGATTTATTCGGCACGAACTTGCTATGGTTATGCGACTCCGCACCGTTCCCGAACTGAGATTTATTTTTGATGAAAGTATGGAACACGGTTCCAAAATTGATAAAATGCTTGAAGATTTAAATGCAAAAAAAGATAACGAATAGCAGTATTGCTGAAATTTGCGAACAACTTAAACTTGCCGAAAAAATAGCCGTATTTTGTCATACGCGTCCGGACGGCGATGCTCTTGGTGCGGGTACGGCGTTGACGGCGGTATTAAATAATGCGGGCAAATTTGCCGTTATGTGTTGCGACGACGCAATACCAGAAAAATACAGCTTCCTCAATAGAATGTCAGAAGTTAAGAACAAGCTTCCCGATGGTATTGAGTTTGATACTTTTATATGCGTTGACTGTGCGGATTTAAACCGTATGGGATCGTTTTCAAATGCGTTTGCTCAATTTAAGGGTAGAAGAATAAATATTGATCATCACATTTCAAATAAAAATTTTGCAGAATATAACTACGTTTCGGAATGCCCCGCAACCTGCGAAATTTTGACGAAAATAATTACTGGTGCGGGCTTTAAAATCAACAAAGAAGTTGCAGATCTTTTAATGCTCGGGCTGATTACCGATAGCGGTAATTTTACGCATAATGACGTAACGGATAAAACTTTTGAAACTGCTGCATTGCTTCGTAAATGTGGCGCAGACGTAAATAAAATTAACTATCAGATGTTTTCTCGGCAGACAAAGCAAAGATCTTTGCTTTTTGGAAACGTAATTGACAATATGCGTTTTGCGCTGGATGATAAACTTGCTGTCATAGTAGTCAGTCTTGATCTTATAGGTAAGTTTAGCGCAGACGGAAGCGTTACCGAGGGATTTGTTGATTATCCGCTTACAATTGACGGAGTGGAGGTTTCGGTTTCGCTGTTGGAAGTTAAAAAGCGTCAGTATAAAATTTCGCTCAGAAGTAATGGAACGGTAAACGTAAATGCCGTGGCAGCAACGTTTGGCGGCGGAGGACATATACTTGCAAGCGGGTGTATGCTTTCCGGTGAACTTGAAGAAGTAATAGAAAAAATTACATACGCCGTATATCAGAATTTATGACCGGTTTTATTATTGTAAATAAAGCGGAGGGTGTAAGCTCTGCAAGAGAAGTTAATATAATAAAGAAATTAACCAATACGTCTTGCGGGCATATGGGCACGCTTGACCCGATGGCAAGCGGTGTTTTACCGGTAGCAATAGGCAATGCAGCGCGGCTATTTGATTATTTCCTTTCAAAGCGAAAAACCTATATTGCAACGTTCGTATTCGGCTGTGACAGCGATACGCTTGATACTACGGGGAACGTAATAGAAACCGGCGGGAAAATTCCTACCGAAGCTGAAATAGAAGCGGTTCTTCCAAATTTAGTCGGTGAAGTTTTACAAATACCGCCAAAGTACAGCGCAAAAAATATTGACGGAAAAAGAGGATATCAGCTTGCGCGTGCAGGAATCGATTTTGAACTTCCGCCTAAAAAAGTTAATATCTATTCAATCCATTTGTTAAAAAAAGTTAATGAAAGATCTTTCGCGTTTGAAATTGAATGCGGCGGAGGCACGTATATACGCTCAATTGCACGTGATTTAGGTACTATGTTAGACATAAAAGCAATTATGAGTGCTTTGATACGTACAAAAAGCGGAGTATTCGATTTAAACGCTTCGGTAGAAACCGGAAATCTTACAAAAGAGAATATAGAAAAATATATAATAAAAACGGACGATGTTTTGCCGTTTGAAAGCTTTCACCCTACGGGAAATGAAGCAAAAAAATTATTTAACGGATTGACTGTAAACAGCAGTTTATCTGACGGAACTTATAAAGTTTATTGTACGGACGGCTCATTTTACGGGCTTGCCGAAGCAAAAGATAATATTTTAAGGGTAAGGACGAAACTATGTTAGAAATAATCAAGTATAACGAAGACGAATACGCATTTCCGAGTTTGTTGGTGCTTGGATGCTTTGATGCAATACATATCGGTCATGCCGAATTGCTGAAAAAAGCTAAACTTCAAGCTAAAATAAACGGACTTGATTTGGGCATAATGATGTTTGTCGGCGGTAAGGGCGGCAGACAAGTTTGCAATTTCGAAGAAAGGCAAAGACTTCTTGAACAGTATAACGTCAAGTTTATTCTTGCAATCGATTATACAGAAGAGTTCAAAGCAACTCCCGCAAGCAAGTTTTTGGAAAATATTGAAAGCAAAATCAACGTTAAAGCCTATATGAGCGGTAGAGATTTCCGTTTCGGTGCCGGTGCAAAAGCTAAATCGTCGACGCTGAAAGCTTATGCCGAGGATGAGGAAAACGGCGTTTGGTATATGCCCGTAAAAGACGTTACATATGTCGGCGAAAAAGTAAGCACGACTTTAATCAAAAACTGCATCGAAGGCGGTAATCTTGTTAAAGCCGGTGCACTTTTGGGTAGACCGTATGCTGTTACCGGTTTTGTCATTGAGGGTGCAAACCGCGGCAAGGAGCTTGGGTTCCCTACAATCAATATGAAATATCCCGTTGAGAAAGTTGAAGTCAAGAAGGGTGTTTATAAGGTCAAGTGTACCGTTGGGGAAGAAGAGTTTATCGGCATTTGCAATTACGGTGCGCGTCCTACGTTTAACGAAAGCAGCGCTATACTTGAAGTACATCTTGACGGATTTGTCGGTACCCTATACGGAAGAGGTGTGACCGTAGAATTTATAGAATTTTTGAGAGATACGCAAAAATTCGATTCTGTGGAAGAGCTTAAAAAGCAGCTTAAAATCGATTTACAGCGTGCTAAATTGAAAGTTTAATTTCTCTTAAGGAGCATTTAGTGATAAAATTCGGGCCAAGCGGCAACGGACAATTATTTTACGATTCCGGTTATAAGCATACGGTTCAAGCCGCAAAATTCTGTAAAGAAATGGGGCTTAATTGCTATGAATATTCTTTCGGCAGAGGTATTTTGATGTCCGAGGATACAGCTTTGGAAATCGGACAAGCATTTGCAGATGAGGGTATTGAACTTAGCGTACACGCTCCGTACTTTATCAACTTTGCCAATCCCGACGACGAAGCTGCGCAAAAGTCTTATAATTACGTGCTGAACAGTGCTAAATTTTTAAAGCTTTTCGGCGGTAAACGTGTTGTATTTCATCCCGCGGCGCAAGGGAAGGTTGAAAGGGGCGAAGCAGTTCAAAAGACAATAGACCGCCTTAAAATTCTGACTGAATACATCTATTTAAATAACTTTGAAGACCTATATTTCTGTCCCGAAACTATGGGTAAGCTTGCACAGATCGGTACACTTGAAGAAGTAGTTGAATTTTGCAAGATTGATAAGGTTTTTCTTCCCGCAATTGATTTCGGACATTTGAATGCGCGTGAGGGCGGAAGTTTAAAAACCGTGGAAGATTACTTATCTCGCCTCGAGTATATGATTGCCGAGCTTGGTTACGAGCGTGTGAAGCATTTTCACATTCATTTTTCCAAGATAATGTATGGCGGTAAAGGTGAGATTAAGCATTTGACGTTTGAAGATAACGTTTACGGACCGGAATTTGAACCGCTTGCTGTTGCATTGAAAAAATTGAAACTTGAACCGTATATTATCTGCGAATCGGCGGGAACTCAAGCCGAGGATGCAAGGGAAATGAAACGGATATACGGAAACGTTGACATATAGACGATAATTTGTTAAAATAACGGTGGAGTAAACGATGGCTCATACTAATGCTTCAAAAATATACAATCTTGTAGGCGCGGAAGCCGTTTTAACCGAAGCTGAGGATTTGCGTAAATATCTTACGGGTTTTTCTTCTTCGTTCGGTTACGTTTTATCCGATAAAAACGGGTCGTGTTTTTATACGGATCCGAGATATCTTGAAGCTGCAGAAAATGCGCTTAAAGGTTCGGAAATTGCGGTTAAAAAGTTTGACTCGTCAATTGAAGAGTTGCTTCGCTCATATAAGGAAGTGGCGGTACCTATTGAAAGAATAGGTTACGTCGATTATAAAAAATTGCAAGATATCGGGCTTAAAATAGCGGATAGCTCGTCTGCGTTTAAGCAAGCGATGTCGGTAAAAGAAGATTACGAAATTGATAATATCAAAAAAGCTTGTGAAATAACCGACAAAGCATTTACAGCATTATTGGGTGAAATTAAAGAAGGTATGACCGAAAATGAGGTCGCAGCTCTTTTAGAATTTCTTATGCGTAAAGGCGGAGCAAGCGGGACAAGCTTTGATACGATTATTGGCTTCGGTGAAAATTCAAGTGTTCCGCATCACGAAACCGGTATGAGAAAATTGCATTTCGGCGATATTATTCTCATAGATTTCGGTTGTAAAGTTAACGGATATTGTTCCGACTGTACCCGTACGTTCCTTTTCGGGGATGATAAGAAGCACGCAACCTTCAAAAAGGCTTATGCCAATGTTTTAGAAGCTCATATGCTCGTTAAAGAAAAACTTAAAAACGGAATGACGGGTAGTGAAGCTGACGCAATTGCAAGGAATTGTCTTAAAAATTACGGACTTGATAAGCTTTTTACTCATTCCTTAGGACACGGAATAGGTATAAATATTCATGAATTCCCTAGGCTTTCGCCTAAAAGCGACGATAAGCTGTTAAACGGAATGGTATTTTCCGATGAACCGGGTGTATATTTGTCCGGGGAATACGGAATAAGAATCGAAGACACTATATTGCTTGATAATAATAAGGTTATAAGCCTTACAGATTCGGATAAAAAACTGATTATTTTATAATTGTTATAAAACAAGGAGATATATATTATGGCATCAATTTTAGCTGGCGACATCAGAAAAGGTTCAACGTTTGAATACAACGGCAAGGGTGTATATACCGTTACCGAATTTCAGCACGTAAAACCCGGTAAAGGTGCTGCTTTTGTAAGAACGACACTTAAAAACGTAGTTACCGGTCAAGTTCTTTCCGACATTACTTTCAACCCCACGGCTAAGCTTGAAACGGCTCAGGTTGAAACTAGGAAAATGACGTATTCGTATACCGACGGCGAGTTCTATTACTTCATGGATCCCGATTCGTTCGATATGATTACGCTCAATCTTGATCAAGTTGAAGATGCTCTCAAATACATTAAAGAGAACGATATGGTTACTATTAAATTCCTTAAAGGAACTGCGTTCTCGGTTGAGCCCGAAAACTTTGTTGAACTTAAAATTACCGAATGCGAACCCGGCGTCAAGGGAAATACCGCAACTAACGCAATGAAAAATGCAGTGGTTGAAACCGGCGCTACGATTCAAGTTCCTATGTTCGTTGAAGAGGGCGAAATTATCCGTATCGATACCCGTAC
>CAMWLA010000056.1 GCA_947174975.1 uncultured Clostridia bacterium
GCCTATCGATACGGTAGTTTTACCCTCACCGCTTGCGGTAGGATTTATCGCCGTAACTAAAATTAATTTTGATTTCGGTTTTACGTTTTTTAAATCGATTTTAGCTTTGTATTTGCCGTACAATTCAAGATTATCTTCGGATAAATTAAGCTTTTTTGCTATTTCGCGGATATCTTTCAATTTACAGCTTTCGGCAATTTCAATATCAGACAGCATTTCTATACCTTTATTTCAAATATATAAAATTATAACACAAGGCACGCTTAAATGTATATCGTTTAAAACAACTTTTTTTAAATATTTTATATATAATCACGCTTGACTTGACTTTACAATTAATATAAAATATAGCTATACTTTTAAAGGAGCTTTATTATGGCAGAGAAAAAACGCGCCGTGACTATGGAAAAATTAGTCGCGTTATGTAAAAACAGAGGTTTTATATTCCCCGGAAGTGAAATTTACGGTGGACTTGCTAATACTTGGGACTTCGGTCCTCTCGGCGTTGAATTTAAAAATAACGTAAAAAAAGCGTGGTGGAAAAAATTCGTTCAGGAAAATCCGTACAATACGGGACTTGACTGTGCTATACTTATGAACCCGCGTACTTGGAAAGCTTCGGGACATTTAGGCGGCTTCACCGACCCCCTTATGGACTGCAAAAGCTGCAAATCACGCCACCGTGCGGATAACCTTATCGAGGACTACTGCAAAAAGCATAAGCTTAACATAAGCGTTGAAAGTATGGATAACGAAGCTATGGAAAGCTTCATAACAGAAAAGAAAATCGCTTGCCCCGTATGCGGAAAAAGCGACTTTACGCCGATAAGAAAATTCAACCTTATGTTTAAAACGTTTCAAGGCGTTACCGAGGACAGCGTAAACACCGTATACCTCCGCCCCGAAACTGCGCAAAGCATTTTCGTTAACTTCAAAAACGTACAGCGTTCGTCGCGTATGCGCGTACCTTTCGGCGTAGGACAAATCGGTAAATCTTTCAGAAACGAAATCACTCCTGGTAACTTTATTTTCCGCGTGCGCGAGTTCGAGCAAATG
Organism: uncultured Clostridia bacterium; assembly: GCA_947174975.1. Classification (GTDB taxonomy): domain Bacteria; phylum Bacillota; class Clostridia; order Christensenellales; family Borkfalkiaceae; genus Coproplasma. The sequence goes on from CAMWLA010000056.1 coordinate 1,057, forward strand.
GAGCTTGAATTTTTCTGCAAGCCCGATACAGATCTGGAATGGTTTGCATACTGGGAAAAATACTGCAAGGACTTCCTCACTTCGCTCGGAATAAGCGAAGAAAATCTCAAACTGAGAGCACACTCAAAAGAAGAGCTTTGTTTCTACTCAAAGGCGACTACCGACTTTGAATATAACTTCGCGTTCGGCTGGGGTGAGCTTTGGGGAATTGCCGACAGAACTGATTACGATTTGAAACAGCACCAAGCGGAAAGCGGTGAAAATATGGAATATACCGACCCCGTTACTAACGAAAAGTACATTCCTTACGTGGTTGAACCCTCGCTTGGCGTTGAGAGAGTTTTTCTTGCATTCTTAACCGAAGCGTACGACGAAGAAGTACTTGACGCGGAAAAGAACGATATCAGAACGGTTTTGCACCTTCACCCCTTCCTTGCGCCCTACAAAGCGTGCGTTTTGCCCTTGCAGAAGAATTTATCCGAAAAGGCCGACGAGGTTTACAGAAAGCTTGCAAAGAAGTTCTCAGTGACTTATGACGTTACGGGCTCAATCGGAAAGAGATACCGCCGTCAAGACGAAATAGGTACTCCTTTCTGCATTACCGTTGACTTCGATACTTTAAACGACGACACAGTAACGGTGCGCGATAGAGACAGTATGGAGCAGATAAGGCTGAAAATCGACGAGCTTGAAGCTTATATCGAAAAGAGCCTTGAATTTTAAATAAATAAAAAAATTAGGCGGTGCAATAAAGCACCGCCTTTTTTAATCGTTGTTTTCCGTACTTTTATCGATATATTTATCGAGTATAGACATTCCTATTTTTTTGCCTATGCCCATAAGCCTTGATTTTACCGACTTAGGTTCCTTTACTTCCTCTTCAATACTGCCCTCTAAGTTTAAATCTCTGCAAGGGTCAAAAGTAATATAACCGCATTCGGTTGCATAAGCGAATATGGTTTTGAGTATCCCTTCTACAAGCGGTTTATCCTCTTCAAGCGCATCGCCGACTATGCCCAAAAGCTGTGCCGGTTTAATTGCCGTTATGTATTTTCCGCCTATTGCGGGAATTATTAAAGTATCCAAGCATACGCCGATAGAATCGTAATATTTCTTTGAAACTTTCCTTACGGAATTTTTGTCACTGCCGGAAGTCAAAGTCTGCTCATACCATTCGAGCGCGACCGTTGCAAAGCGGTATTTAACTTTTACGGGAGATAAAAGCCACCGTGCAAGCTTTCCGAGTCCTCCGCAAAGCAAAGGAATCATCTGTATTACAAGACAAATTATAGAAAAGATTATAAGTACTATATCAACCGCTACGTGTTTTGCGGCGTACTGTTCACCACCCATTGCAAACACGAGCGCGACTATGGTTATTGCGATAGAGCTGATACGTACGGCTAAACGGAAATAAGAAAGCACACGTTTAAACTTTTTAATGTTTTTAGCCTTTGCCTTTATACTGCACATCGTCAAAATAAACATTGTGATAAACAGTACGGCATACACACCGAGCAAGCTGTATAACACAATATCCGCAGATAAGCTAAGCTTACTCAAAAGCCCCGTGCCGAGAATGTAAGCAACGTAAACCAACGTAAACGCAAGGCTGAAAGACATGGTTAAGAGATTGAGTCTGCGCCCTATTACCGCACGGTTATTATATATGTTTTTTAAGACGCTTCTTATATCGTAAACGTCCTTTGCAAGCGTAAAAGTTTCTTCGGCATTTATGGTGTGCCTGATATTTACTTTTTCTTCGTTTTTTTCTTCCATATCCCTATTATAACATATCTCCGTATTCGTTGTAAAACTTATCTAACTGTAATTTTATTCCTTCCAATTCTTTTAAAAGCTCGTTCACCTTAATATAATCAGCGGCGATTTCGGGATCTGCAAGCATATCGTTTATTCGCTGCTCGTCTTGTTCTAATTCCGAAATGCGAGCTTCAAGCTTTTTTAGCTGCTGTTTTTTACGCTCTTCCTCCGCACGCTCTTTTCCAGAACGGTGGAATGACTTTTTCTTCGTAATCTGATTATTATTTTTAATTTCGCTCAGTTTCTTCTTTTCTGCGTTAAAGCTTTCATAACCGCCGTCAAAATAATTGAGTCTTCCGTCTGCGATTTCAGCAATCTTATCCGCAAGCGCGGAAATAAAATATCTGTCATGCGATACGAATATAAGCGTTCCGTCAAATTTCTTCAACGCGTTTTCAAGCCCCTCGCGGGCGGGCAAATCGAGGTGGTTCGTCGGTTCGTCCAGTAAAAGTACGTTGCCGTGTTCGCATTCCAAAATACACAGCGCAAGCTTTGCCCTCTCCCCGCCGGAAAGCGATTTTACTTTTTTTTGCATATCTTCGGCGAACAGTCCGCAGCGCGCAAGCGCGCTTCTTGCCTCCGTTTGGGTATAACCGACGTGCCTTTCCCAAAGCTCGGCAAGCACGGTGTTTTCACCGTCGAGGTTTGCAGATTCTTGGTCGTAATAAGCAATTTTTACAAATCTGCCCACTCTTATTGAAGCGTTACCGTGCAGTATCTCTTTTAAAAGAGTACTTTTGCCCGTTCCGTTTTCACCGACGATTGCTATCTTCTCACCGCGTCTTACGCTGATATTTCCGTCCGATATGAGCTTTTTACTACCGCGTTCGAGATTAAGCCCCACTATATCCAAAACTTGCTCGTAGGGAGAAACGCTGAACTCAAACTTAAACGACGGCGGTTTGGGCGGCGTGAACGGCTTTTCCAAAATCTCCATTCTTTCAAGCTGTTTTACGCGGCTCTGCGCCGATTTCGCTGTAGTTGCCCGCACTATATTTCTGTCTACGTAATATTGAAGCTTAGCGCGCTCCTCTTGCTGTGCTTCGTATTCTTTGAGTAAACGCTGATAGCGTTCGGCTTTTAAAACTTTATATTTTGAATAATTACCCGCAAAAGAAGTCAAGCGCTTATTTTCAATTTCGAGTATGCGTGAAACCGTTTTATCAAGAAAATATCTGTCGTGCGACACCACTAGAATTGCGCCCTTGAAGGTTTGAAGATATTCTTCAAGCCAAAACAGCGTAGTTATATCCAAGTGGTTTGTAGGTTCGTCCAAAATCAAAAGGTCAGGACTTTCCAACAGAAGCCTTGCAAGTTTAAGTCTTGTCTTTTCCCCGCCAGACAGAGTATCGATAACCCTATCGTACATTTTAGAAAAGCCCATACCGTTTAGCACTGTTTTGATTTTTACTTCCACGTTGAAACAGTCGTGTGCGGAAATAAATTTATTTAAGCTTTCTATCTTTACAGACAGCACGTCGTATTCACGGCTGGGAAACGGCGCATTAGCAAGTTCGGCGGATAATACGGAAAGCTTTTCTACTGCATTCAATTCTTGACTGAAAATTTCAAGCATTTCAGAATAGACTGAGTTTCCGCTTTCATAACCTCCGTTCTGTTCGAGATAGCCGACTTTAAGTCCGTTTTTTCTTGCAATTTGTCCCGCATCGGCTTCAAGCTCGCCCAAAATAAGCTTTATAAGTGTGGTCTTCCCCTCTCCGTTTGCACCGATAAGCCCGACGCGCTCGCCCTCGTTGAGTGCGAACGAAACTTTCTCGAATATTAAATTGTCACCGTAGCCGAAAGCCACGCCATCGAGCGTTACAAGCATATATTAAAAGTCCCATTGGGGGATATAAGTTTCAGTCGCGCTTTCTTTATCTTGCAAGAATACGTTCTTTAAACCGTATTCCTCTACCGCGGAAAGCACTTTATTGTATTCGCGCGCAGTTATAGTGCGCTGTAATTCCTTGAAGTTTTCTATTTCGCCGAACGGCGTATACTGCCCCATTAAGCTGAAATATACGCTGTCGGGCAGAGTTGCAATGAATTTGACAACATTTAACGAGTCGTACGAGGCAAGCGGAAGCACGAGATGGCGAACTATACAGCCGGAAAGCATTTTGCCGTCTTCGCGCATTTTTAATGGCTTTTGCGCCATAAATTCAATTGCCGGCAGAGCGTATTTTGCATAATCTTCGCGACTTGTATACCGCTTTGAAAGTGCTGGATCGATAAATTTTAAATCGGGAAGAAAAATATCTACAAATTTATCCGCCCGTTTAAGGTTTTCTATCGTTTCGTAGCCGTGAGTATTATATACGATAGGTATTGACGGTTTATATATTGATAATGCTTGCTCGATATCGGAAAGATAATGCGTAGGGTTTACGAGATTAATATTTTCCGCGCCATCGTCTTCTAGCTTTTTGAATATATCGGCAAGTTCGCCTACCGTTATATTTTTACCGCGCATGTTGCGCGACAATTCAAAGTTTTGACAGAACACGCATTTAAGCGAACAGCCGCAAAAAAATATGCAACCGCTACCATTTTTAAATGAAATCGGCGGTTCTTCAAACGGATGAAGATAATATTTGGCAATACGGATATCCTTTACACCGCAATAGCCGTTATTCACCCCTCTGTCCGCTCCGCAAGATACGGGGCATTGAGTACATTTCATATAAATATTATAATTTAAACGGCTGATAATTGCAAGTTTTGTTTGACATAAATTAAATATTGTGTTATATTGATTAAAACCTATAAAGAGTGTGCGAGAGAACGGCTCTTAGACCACACAGCAACCTGCAACGCAAGGTGCTAACGCCGAGAACTATGGGAATTATAATGAAAAATTACCCCGCTCGGCTGAGCGGGGTTAATATTTTTTTAGAGGAAAACTTATGAAGAAGTTATTTACAAGCGAAAGCGTTACCGAAGGGCATCCCGATAAACTGTGCGACGCGATTTCCGACTCCATCGTCGACGAAATTCTCAAAACCGATAATTCGGCAAGATGTGCGATTGAGTGCTGCGCAGCCTATGACAGACTTATTATTATGGGCGAAGTTACCACTACCGCCACCGTCGATTATGAAAAGATTGCACGGAAGACGATAAAGGAAATCGGCTATACTTTCGGTTCGTTTGCTCATAACAAAGTAAATATCTCCGTTGCGATTCACCGCCAAAGCCCCGATATTGCTATGGGCGTTGACAGCTCGCTTGAAAATAAAGCCGGCGGTGAAATCGAAGATTTGCTCGGCGCGGGCGACCAAGGCATGATGTTTGGCTATGCTTGCCGCGAAACAGAAGAACTCATGCCCCTTCCCATATCGCTTTCCCATAAACTCGCTATGCGCCTTGCGGAAGTAAGAAAATCAAATCTTTTGCCCTATCTCCGCCCCGACGGAAAAACGCAAGTAACGGTTGAATACGACGGCAAAAAACCTGTGCGCATCGATACCGTGGTAGTTTCAGCACAGCACGACGAAAAGGTTACGCAAAGTCAACTTAAGGAAGATATATTAAAGCACGTTATAAGCACTCTTCCCGCACAGCTTTTGGATAAATACACTAAGTTTTTCATAAACCCCACGGGTCGTTTTGAAATCGGCGGCCCCGAAGGCGACAGCGGACTTACGGGAAGAAAAATTATCGTTGATACGTACGGCGGAAGATGCGCACACGGCGGCGGCGCTTTCTCCGGCAAGGACCCCACAAAAGTTGACCGCTCGGCGGCGTATATGGCAAGATACATATGCAAGAACGTAGTTGCGGCGGGACTTGCAGACGAAATAGAACTGCAAGTTGCTTATGCGATAGGCGTTTCACGTCCTGTTTCCGTTTTCGTTGATACCTACGGCACCGGAAAGCTTGCGGACGACAAAATTGCCGATATAATAATTAAAGAATTTGATTTGCGCCCCTACTCCATTATCAAGCGCCTTAATTTGCGTGCGCCGATATATAAACAGACTTCTGCTTACGGACACTTCGGAAAAAGCGGTTTAAGCTGGGAGCGCGTTGATAAAGCCGACGACTTAAAGAAATATTTATGAACTTAGGCAAACTAATAAAAGAAAATCTGTTTCCGCTCGGCTTCACTTGCGATGCGTGCGGAATTGAAACTTTCGGAAGCAATCTTTGCCCCGATTGTCTTAAAAAAACCACGTTTAACGATAAGTGTTGCTGTCCGATTTGCGGAAGAAAAACCGTTCGCTACGAAATATGTATTGAATGTAAAGCTAAACCGCCGCTGTTCGAAATCGCGGTATCTCCTCTTATATATGAAGGTACTGCCGTTAAGCTTATTTACAAATTCAAAAACGGCGACGCATATTTAAAAGATTATTTTGCCGATTTAATCGTTAAAAAATTGGCTGATACCAATGCTGAAATAGATTACGTAACTTTTGTTCCTATGACAAAAAAGGCGGAACGCAAAAGAGGCTATAATCAAGCAAGGCTTCTTGCCGAAAGTATTTCTGAGCGGTTAAATATTCCCTTAGTTTCCGTTATAGAAAAGATTAAAGACACATCCGAACAAAAATCATTGTCCGGAAAAGAACGCGCAAAAAATCTTGCCGGAAGCTTTAAAGCCCAAAGCGGCAGACCTCTTCTTGACAAGAACGTATTGCTCGTAGACGATATTTTAACGACGGGCGCCACTGCCGACGCGGTATGCTACAAGCTGTTTACAACAGGAGTTACGAAAGTTTTTCTTGCAACCGTTGCGTCGGTTGAATATAAACCGTTAACTAAAGAAAATAAAAAGCAACCCGAAGTTTAAACTTCGGGTTGCTTTTTATTTTCAAAAACATAAGGTTTTAAAAATACGTGCGCCAATTTCTTATGTTTGGGATATATCCTTACTAATTTT
>CAMWLA010000057.1 GCA_947174975.1 uncultured Clostridia bacterium
GTATTAATCGCTTTCGAGAAGCGAGTAGAACAAGGAAACTCGCGTAAACCGCAAGGGAGCTTACAATGAAGTAAGTGACCGAAGCGGTGCGCAAAAGTTGACGCCGTTATACGATGCTTATCGGAAGCGATTCGCCGCCAAGGATGTGCACGTGTAAATGAAACACGGTCTGCCCCGCGTCGTCGCCTTGGTTTATAACTAAGCGGTAGCCGTTTTTACAGCCGTTTTCTTTTGCGATGCCCGGAATTTTAGTGAACATATGGCTTAAAATTTCCGCCTTTTTTTCGTCCATTTCCGAAAGCAGTTTGAAGTGAACCTTTGGAACGGCTAAAAGATGAACCTTTGCCTTAGGCTCGATATCTTTAAATACGAGCATTTTTTCGTCCTCGTATACTTTTGCCGAGGGAATTTCACCCGCTATGATTTTGCAGAATATGCAGTTATCCGTCATCTCTTACTCTCCTTAATTTTATTGAAAATGCAAACAGAATCACTCCGCACGCACCCGCGACCGCAACGGCGGACGCGACGAGCGCGATTAAAAGGTTGTATCCTTCGAACGCTTCCGCGTCTATTATTGCAGATACCGAACCGTCGGATTTGTTATAAGTATATTTCTCATAGTCGTCGTTCACTTCGAACGCCCAAGCGGTGTCGTCGCCGAAGGTATATTCAACGCACGGAATACGGCTTTCAACGTTTTCAAGCATGAGATAAATGCTGTCCGCCACTCTGTCGCCGACGTAGTAGCCGTAATAGTAAACGCCTTCGTATCCTGTCAATTGCACTTCTTGCACGACGTAGGACAGCACCAGCTCGTCACCGTCGTGAATTTTCCGCTCCTCTACCGTTTTACCGTTGGGGTCGTATTCGCGCGACCAGTCGACGGTTACGTTGTAGCCGCCCTGTACGGCGGAAAGAAACTCTTGCTTGTCTGCATAGTCCACGTGCATTTTTTCCATACCTATCGGCAGACAGCACAGCGCAAGCAGTATTATCGAAAGGATAGTGCAAGTAAGCGAGAAAGTGAGATTTGCGGCGTTTGTAAAGCGCATTTGCTCACCCATCTCTTTTGCTTCGCGTATCATATTGTCGTTAATTCGCGCAATGTCGAATTCGTCCGACATTGTTGAAAACAGCGACTTGCGGACGGCGACTATATTTACCAAAACGGTGAGTATCGTGCAGATTGCAATTAAGCCGGAATGCATCCAGCCGTCGAGCGGAAGATTCCAGAAAGAGTGAATTATTATCGAACCGATTAATACCACGATACTGAGCAGTATACCTTTGCCCTTGGCAAAACCGTACGCCAAGCCCACTAAACCAGTCCAGAGAATATGCGTGCAGAAGGTTGAAAAACCTCTGTCGATAAACAGATACACGATACTGCGGATATCGCCGTATTGAGAGGCAAGCGAGTCTGAGTAAAAGAACATATATCCCATATCTTCCATTACCGAAAAGCCCGTGCCGACCGCGGCGGCAATTAAAAAGCATGCGTATGAATTTTTATTGCGCATTACAAGTATTGCGGCAATGGCTACAGCCGCCTTGCTTACTTCTTCCACCAAGCCCGAAATAAGCGCACTGTACCAAGGATTGTCAAGCTTTATCAGCGCGTAGCCGACTTGCGTCAATACCCCCGCGACAGTTCCGCCTATTACGAGAATTCCGAAAAGCTTTAAAACGCTTAAATCGCGCTTGGGGTACAGTTCGAACAGAAAAGTCATAAAAGGAAACGTGAACGTTATTCCCGCAAGCAGCGTTATAGTAGGAAAGTACAAGGTGTTGCCGGTAAAGCGAAGCACCACCGTATTGACGGTAAAGAGAATGAACAGTATGAAAAACATACGTACGTACAGCCAAGGGTACGTACCGGTAATTCCGCCCTTGTTTTCACCTAAACCACGCGTTAAAAACTCTCTGTACTCATCCTTTGAATGAGCGCGGAAAGTTTCTTTAAACATATATGTAATTCTTGCGCGGGTAAGCGAACCTTCACCTTTCATTTACAGCCAAAGCACCGTCCTTGAAATGATTAATAAGTTTTACGCGGAACTTTTGTCCCGCAGTTAAATTCCCTTTGATATATACGCGGATATAGTTGTCGGTATAACCCGTGGTGTAACCGTCCTCAACCTCTTCCGCTATTATTTCCCTTTCCGTTCCCAAAAAGCGGGATATATATTTTTCCGAACAAGCGGACGCGGCTTGCAAAAGTGCATGCAGCCGCTCGCTCTTTACATCGGGGGGAACGTCTTTTAATTTATAAGCAACAGTTCCCTCTCGAGGGGAATACGCAAACGCGTGTATCCGCGCAAAGCCCGCTTCCTCGATTATAGAAAGACTTTCTTCAAAGTCCTTATCCGTTTCTGTTGCAAAGCCCGCGATTATGTCCGTGGTTATCGCGGCGTCGGGGAAATATTCGTAAATTTTTGCGCACCTTTGAAGATATTCATCTCTGGTGTAGTGTCTGTTCATCGCCTTTAAAACTGCGGTGCTTCCGCTCTGCAACGAAAGATGAAACTGCGGGGCAAAATCTTTGAGCTGTTTTAAAGCCGTTAAAAGTTTATCTGTAATCGCCGAGCATTCCAGCGAACCCAGCCTTATACGCTTATCAACGCCTTTAAGCGCGCAAATCAGCGTTTCAAGCCCGCCGTCATATGAAGATATATTTATTCCGTTTAAAACTATTTCGCAGCTTTCGGTTGAATTAATTTCGTTTAGGATATCTTCGACGGGGCGCGAAACCTCGCGGCCGCGGAGATATGGAATTATACAGTACGAGCAGAAGTTGTTGCAGCCGTCCTGTATCTTTATAAACGCGCGCGTTTTGGTCTGTTTGGGAAAAGGCAGCTCTACGCTTTTATAGCCGTAATGCGCGCAGACCGCGTCGATAATTTCCTGCTTGCGCTTGGCGCCAGAAACGAAGGTCGCCCCCCTATCGAGAAAGCTTTTCCTATCCTTTTCCGAAGCGCACCCACAGACGAAAATTTTTGCATCCTTATTGAACTTTTTTACCCTTGCAATAAGCTGACGGCTCTTTTTTTCAGCCTCGCGCGTGACGGCGCAAGTATTTAAAATATATGCGTCGGCGTAAGAAAGTTTGTCGTCCGTTTCCCAGCCGAGCGCCTCTAACGCAGCCATAATCGAAGCGGACTCCGCCTCGTTTACCTTACAGCCGAGCGTGAATACTACCGCCCTCATTTCATTTCTCCGAGCGTGAACATAGCTATCGAAGTAAGCGCGATTGCCGCGGTTTCTGCGCGTAAAATGCGCTTGCCGAGATATATAGCGGAAAAGCCAAGCTCTTTGGCTGTTTCGAATTCCTTTTCGGAAAAGCCGCCCTCGCTTCCAACAACTATTGCGGTTGAGCCGCTGATTCGGGATATATCGGTATCCGATACGAAAGCAAATTCGCAAGCAAAAAGTTTATTTGTAAAACCTTCGCAAGACAAAAGCGCGGACTTCAAGTTGTCGAAATATTCGATTTCGGGCGCGCGGGAACGCATGCATTGCTTAGTTGCTTCGCGTGCGACCTTTCTCAGTCTTTCTATCTTGTTTTCATTAAGATATGCAGCGCAGTATTCCGAAGAAAACACGCCTATTTTTTCGGCGCCCAGCTCGCAAGCCTTTTGTACTACAAGCTCGGTTTTATCGCCCTTTAATGCGCCGATTAAAAGATAAAGGGGCGTTTTAGGCTCCTTATCGCTTTCGGCAAAACCCGTTATGTGGGCGGTAAGGCTACGCTTTTCTATCTTGGCGACTATCGCGGTGTATTCCTTTCCGCTTCCGTCCAAAAGAGTGATTTCGCTGCCCTCTTCAACCCTCTGCACGGTCTTTGCGTGGACGAACTCGTCTCCGTCCAGAACGGCGGTGTTGCTTTGCGGATCTATGTTTTCGATAAAAAATCTTTTACGCCCGCTCATAGTCTGAATGAAAGAGCGTACCACTCGCCCTCGTGTACCCGCTTTTCAAGCTTCAATTTCTGAGCAGTGAACGCGTCTATTACCATTTTAAGTCTGCTTTCGATTATTCCGCTTAAAATGAGTACGCCGTACTTATGAATATACTTAGTTATCGTGGGCGCAAGGCGGACAAGAATTTCCGCCGTAATGTTGGCAAATACTATATCGCCCTTTACGTCCGCTTCGTTCAAAAGGTCTGACTTGACAACTTTTACCTGACTTTCAACGCCGTTTATTTCGCTGTTGTGCTTTGCGCTTTTAACTGCGATTTCGTCGATATCTGTAAGGTACGCGTAGCTTGCGCCGAGCTTGATTGCGGATATGCCTAAAATTCCGCTTCCGCATCCGACGTCTATGCAGACGGATGCCGGCGTTAAATAGTGCTGCATAAGCTTTAAGCACATTGCGGTGGTTTCGTGCTCGCCCGTGCCGAAAGCCATATTACTGTCTAATTTTACAACTCTCTCTCCCGCTTGCGGCTGGTATTCTATCCATTCGGGGCAGACGACTATTCTTTTGCCGATATGTATGGGGCGGAAATGCTTGCGCCAGATTTCCAGCCAGTCGTCGCCCTCGACCTCGCGCTGGGTCATTTCAAGCGTACCGAATTTCACGTAGAATTTTCCGTTAGTGCGACACTCCTCTATATCCGCGCGGATATTGCGTATAAGCGTAGGCGCATTATCGATGGGAATAAACGCCTTGACGAGAACGTCGCCTCCGTTTATCAAAGAATCGTCGATATAGTCCCAATACATAGCTTTATTGCTTTGCAGTGCGATTACGTCGGCAACATCGGAAATAGCCACGCCGTAGTTGGTGTAGCGCCAAAGTATGTCGGCAACAAGCTCGCTGCCTTGGGAAGTTGTGTGAATTGTAAGCTCGATAAATTTCATAAAATAAATCCTCTAAAACTTATAATTTATTTTAACACTTACAGCCCTTAAAGGCAAGTAAAAAAGCCCCCGCTTTAGGGAGCTTTTTGTAACCAGATAATTCTGAATCCGAACCCGATTTCAAGGGTAAATTTTGGCTTATCCTGCGTTAAGAACGCTTGCCGTACTTCCGTGTACGCCTGCGCGCCCTTGCCTTGTCTAATCTCAAAATTTTCCTCTTGAAATTGCAAGGCACTTTAACGAGCGGGCTTGCAGTTGATTTGTGTGCGGGACGCGCGCAGTCGTGCAGAGACGCACTACAAGTGCGTACCGTGCGGAAAGCAACGCAATGTCGCCGTTAAAGCGTGTTCGAATTTAGAATTATCTGGTTATATTATTGAGATATTCAACTACCGAATGGACGGCGATATTGCCTTCGCCGACGGCCTTGGCGTACTGATACGGTCTGCCGGTGCAGTCGCCCGCGGCGAACACGCCCGCAATATTCGTAGAACAGTCACGGTTTACGAAAATATGTCCGTCCTCGATTTTAAGTCCGTGAACGAGTGTTGACGGCGAAACCGAACCCCTCAAAATAAACATACCGTCTATCTCGAAGCTTTCGTCCTTGAAATTGACTTTTCTTAGGCGCATATCGCCCGAAACGGATATAGGCTTTTTTAAAATTATCTGCGCGTTTGGCGACTTAATTTCATAGCCCTTATACAGCGGAATGACGTACGCTTTTTCAGCGATACCGCAAAGGAACTCCGCCTCGTGCTCAAACTTTTTATCGGTGCAGAGAACCGCAATTTTTTTGCCCTTGTATAGAAAGCCGTCACAAGTGGCGCAGTAGCTTACGCCGCGGCCCAAAAACTCCTCTTCGCCGTCAATGGGTTTTGAAGTTTCGACGCCGAGACATAAAATAACCGTTTTTGCCGTGTACTGCTTGTCCTGAACCAAAAGCGTGAAATGTCCGTCCGTTTCGTATACGCCCGTGACGACCTCTTCACGCATTTCTATTCCTAAGCTTTCTATATGCTTTTGAAACGCCTCGTTAAGCTCTTTACCCGTAATAGACGGAAACGCGGGATAGTTTTTTATAAGCTCTGCCCGCTCGACTTTTTTAGGCGCGCTTGAAAACCATAAAAACGATTTGCCTAACAGTTTTAAATTGATTGCGGAGGAAACGCCCGCGGGCCCTCCTCCGATTATTATACAGTCGTACATAATATTATTTTTTACCGTATTGCTTTAATTCATACCCGAAAGTTTTTCCGCAAGGTTTTCCAAGTCTTTATCGGGAACTTGTTTTTCGCTTTGCTTAACGGTCATATCCACGACGACCTTTGCCTTTTCGGGCGGAATAAGCGTGCCTACACCCGCAACGCAGCCGCCGGGACAACCCATTCCCTCTATCATATATCCGTTGAGCTTGCCCGCTTTTGCAAGCATTAAAATTTTCTTACAGTCGGTAAGTCCCTCTGCGTGCTGAATTTTAACCTCGGCTTCGGGATAGTACTCGTGTATGCACTTTTCTATCGCGCCGGCAACGCCGCCGGCACACGCGTAACCTCTGCCCGCGCCCGTGGCTTCGATACGTACGGGAAGCTCCTCTATTTCTTCAAGATTAATTCCCTTTGCGTCGAACATACCCGCAAGCTCTTCAAACGTGATTACGAAATCAACAAAGCTTCTTACAGTTCTTCTCGAAGCTTCCAATTTTTTTGCGGCGCAAGGTCCTATAAACACAACCCTTGCGTTGGGATGATTTACCTTAATCGAACGCGCGGTTGCAACCATCGGCGTAAGCTCCTCGGAAACCCTCGGCGCGAGGTCGGGGAACTGCTTTTTGACGAGCACCGCCCACGCGGGACAGCAGCTTGTGAAAAGGAAAGGAATTTCGCCCGTGGTTACTTCCTTAACGTAATGGTGCGCTTCCGCAATACAGCCGACGTCGGCGCCGACGGCGACTTCAAATACGTCTTTAAAGCCTAGCGCAAGCAGCGCGGATTTCATTTTGCCTACCGTGACTTTCGGACCGAACTGCCCGACAATTGCGGGGGCAACCGCCGCCACGACTTCGTCACCGTTCTTTATCGCCTTAATAAGCTGATAAATCTGCGACTTATCAGCAATTGCGCCGAACGGACATGCAGACATACACTGCCCGCACGCAACGCAAGTATCGTTGTCAATGTGCGCCCTTCCGTATTCGTCGGACGAAATGGCTTTTACGCCGCACGCCGCCGAGCAAGGACGAATATGGTGCGCAATCGCATCGTAAGGGCAAGCGGCTTTGCACTTGCCGCACTTTATGCACTTGCTCTGGTCTATGTAAGATTTGCCGTTAACTATAGATACCGCACCCTTGGGGCATACCTTTACGCACGCGTGCGAAACGCAGTTACGGCACTGGTCGGAAACGTAGTATTCGTTGTCGGGGCATTTATCGCACGCCGACGGAATTACCTGCATTAAAGGCGGTTCGTAATACTTATCCGCGATATCGCTTTTATTTAAACCCGAAGTTACGTGCACGGGTCTGTTTGCGGGGCGAAGTGAAAGCCCCATAGCAAGACGGACGCGCTCCGCCGCGATCTGTCTTTCACGGTAGATGCTTTCGCGGTATTTGGGAACCTCGTCTGGAGTTATAAGGTAAGGAATTTCCTCTAAGTCGTGTTCGGGATTTTCCGATTCGTAAGCAACCCTTGCTACTGCCGTAAATACCTTTCTTCTGAGTTCCGTTACTACGCTTTGACTTTTCATAAGATAAATATTTCTCCGAAATTTCTTATCGGTAAAATTATATCATTAATAAGTGTATTTTGTCAAAATTTTTTAGGGTTATAATGTTTTACGCCGAGATAAATTGACCAGCCGAGCATTCCCGCCGCAA
>CAMWLA010000058.1 GCA_947174975.1 uncultured Clostridia bacterium
CTAAATAATAGCTGTAACCCTTGCTTTACGGATATTGCATTATCGCTGGGTAAAGAAACTTTTTACAGCTATTTGAATAATTTTGGATTCGGAAACGTAACTGGGCTTGATTTCAACGGCGAAGCTTTGGGAATGCTTGTGCCGCAGTCGCTTGTTCGCGATTGCGATCTTGCCCGTATAGGCTTCGGTCAGACGGTGGCTGTTACCGGATTGCAGCTTGCGTGTGCAACTGCGGCTGCGGTGAACGGCGGAAATTATTATTCTCCGAGATTACTGAAATCAATTATTTTATCGGATAATAAAAAAATCGTTAACGAGCCTATTTTAAAGTTTAAACCGATAAGCGAAAAAGCGTCTTCAATTCTTGCGTCAATGCTTGAAGGTGTTGTAACTGAAGGCAGCGGTAAAAAAGCGTTTATCGAGGGATATAAGGTCGGTGGAAAAACGGGTACGGCGCAAAAATACGAAGACGGACACATTGCTTCCGGCAAATATATTTCATCGTTTGTAGGATTTTTCCCTGCAGACAATCCGCAATATCTCGCACTGATTATAGTTGACGAGCCGGAGGGTACGTATTACGGCAGTGCAGTTGCAGCACCGGTAGCCAAAGAAATATTTGATGATATTATCCGAATTAAGAATATACAGCCGTACGCATAGGAGGCGTTATGAAAATAAGTGAGCTGTTAGCCAATATTAAATATAAAAATTTCAGCGGTAGCTCGGATGTGGATATCACGGGTTTATGCACTGACAGTCAGAAAGTAAAGAAGGGTGATTTGTTTTTTTGCTATAAGGGCAATGAATTCGATTCGCACGAATTTGCGAAAGATGCAATTAACCGCGGCGCCGTTGCGCTTATCTGTGAAAAAAAGTTGGAATACGATCTTCCACAAATAATAGTGGATGACGGACGTTCGGCTATCGCGCCTGCGGCTCGCGCGTTTTACGGCTATGCCGATAGAGAACTTAAACTTGTCGGGATTACCGGAACTAACGGAAAAACGACTACTACGTATATGCTTGCAAGTATATTCAAAGCCGCGGGTAAAAAAGCGGGGATAATAGGAACGCTTGGTATAAGCTATGCCGATAAGTTTATTTCTCCCGAACTGACGACGCCGGATCCGATTTATCTTCATTCAGTGTTAGCGGATATGTTGAAATGCGGTATTGAATACGTATTTATGGAAGTTTCCGCGCACGCTATATATTTTAATAAAATCGACGGACTCAAATTCGAAGTCGGAATATTTACTAACTGTACGCAAGATCATCTTGATTTTTTCGGGAATATGCACGATTATGCGGAGTGCAAAAAATCTTTTTTTAACGATAAAATATGCCGATATGCGGTAATAAACTCCGACGATAAAACCGGTGAACAGATAATACGTAGCTTTAAAAACGTAATAAGCTACGGGTTGAAAAATCCCGCGGACGTTTTTGCTGTCGATATAGAAGAAAACATAAAAGGCACGTCTTTCGTTATTAATCTTTTTGACGAGCTTTATGAAATGAATTTAAAAATTACGGCATTACATAACGTTTATAACGCTATGGGTGCTGCCGCATGCGCAAAAATTCTCGGCGTGGATACTTCGGATATTGCTGCCGGATTGGCAAATCTTAAAAGTGTAACCGGTAGGCTTGAGTTGGTTGCAAAGTTTAACGGTGCAGATATTTTCGTTGATTTTGCTCATACTCCCGACGGACTTGAAAAATCATTGCAAGCGCTTAAAAAGCTGTGCAAGGGTAAGCTGTACTGTCTTTTCGGCTGCGGCGGGAATAGGGACAAGACTAAGCGTCCGATAATGGGCAGAATTGCTGCAGAGAATTCCGATTTCTGTATCGTAACGTCGGATAACCCTAGATATGAAGACCCTTATGAAATTATATCCGAAATAGAAGCGGGTATAAAACCTTTAAATAACAAATACGTTACCGTAACAGAAAGGGAAACCGCCACTGAATACGCTATCAATCTGCTTGAAAAAGGAGATATTCTGCTTGTTGCAGGTAAGGGCGGAGAATACTATCAAGAAATTATGGGAATAAAACACAGTTATAACGACGCATCAGTTATAAAACGTATTATCGGCTGAAATAATGAAAATTTTTGTTGTGGGAATAATCGCCGCTTTCGGCGTTTCGTTATTGTTTTTATTAATACTATTGCCTCTTTTAAGGCGGTTAAAGGCGGGACAGTATATTCTCGGATACGTCAAAGAGCATAAGGATAAGGGGGGTACGCCTACTATGGGCGGACTCGCCTTTATTGCTGCAATTATTGGAGTGGGGCTCTGCGTCGCGGGAATAAACGACAGCAAAGCAAACCTTACTTTTGCTATAACTGCGGGGTTTACCGTGGTCGGATTTTTAGATGATTTTCTTAAAATTTACCGCAAGGATAACGGCGGACTCAAGCCTTATCAGAAAATAATATTTCAACTTGCAATCTCGTTGATAGCCGCGGTATATTGCTATATAAACGGCATAACTTATCTTAATATTCCCTTTGGAGGGGGCGCTAAGTTTAATATCGGCTGGGGAATTATTCCGTTTGTAATATTCGTTTTCCTCGCGTGCGTTAACTGTGTCAATTTAACGGACGGGCTTGACGGCCTTGCTGGCGGGACAAGCCTTGCTTATTTATTCGTATTCGGTGTAATGCTTGCAGTTCAAAAAGCTGATCAGGCAGTATTATGTTTTGTTGCAGTGGGTGCAATAGCTGCATTTTTACTTTTTAACGTTAATAAAGCGGCAATATTTATGGGGGATACGGGTTCGCTTGCGCTTGGCGGATTTATTTCGTGCATTTCCGTATTTACCGGAAATATGCTTTATATACCGATACTCGGAATAATGTTTGTCCTTTCAGGAATATCTGTCATACTTCAAGTAATATACTATAAACGGACAAGGCGTAGGATATTTTTAATGGCCCCCTTACATCATCATTTTCAGATGAAAGGGTATACGGAATGTAAAATAGCTTACACCTATGTCGCGATTACGGCATTTATCGGAATGATATGCTTATTGTTTGTGTGAGGGATTATGTATTTTAAAAATCAAAAATTTATGGTTGCAGGAATGTCAAAATCGGGTGAAAGCAGTGCTCGGTTTTTGCTGAAACACGGAGCGGAAGTTTACGTGTATGACGACGTTGTAAGCGATGGAATAAGCGCGCTTATGACTGAACTTGAAGATTTGGGTGCGCATATCGTAGAGGCTGACGGCTACATAGACGCTACGCTGTTGTGCGATATATTGGTTTTAAGCCCCGGGATTCCTATTGATAATCCCTTGCCGATTGCATTCAAAAAGCAAGGCAAAGCAATTATAGGCGAAGCGGAGCTCGGAGCGATGTATTTGCGGGCAAACACCGTAGCCGTTACCGGTACAAACGGAAAAACGACGACCGTTTCGATGCTGAACTCGATACTGCAAAATGCGGGGCTTAACAGTGTTGCGTGCGGTAATATAGGGACTCCTATAGTCGGCGAGGTTGAAAATCTCGGTTTTGACGATTATGCGGTAGTCGAAATTTCTTCCTTCCAGCTTGAAACGCTGTCAAGTCTTCGCCCACATATAGCAATTATAACTAATATAACGGAAGATCACCTTAACCGCCATTATAATATGGAGAATTACATATTTTTAAAGGGCAAAATTCTCAGAAACTTGCGTGAAAGCGAGTATGCGGTTTTGAATTATGACGATGCGGAAGTAAGGAATTTTGCACAGCATACCAAGGCAAAGGTTGTCTATTTTTCACTGACTACTCAATTCGACGGCGCATATTATGAAAACGGTGCAATTTATTTTAACGGTGAAAAGTATCTTGACGTAAAGGATATGACCGTAAAGGGTGAACATAACGTCTATAACGCGCTTGCGTGTGTTGCGGCAGCGCATTTGCTGGGAATCGATAAGGCGAAAGTTGCCGAAGCGTTATGCTCGTTCAAGGGCATAAGACACCGTATTGAAGAGATTGGTAAGATAAACGGTGTAACTTACATAGACGATAGCAAGGGAACGAATGTTGACGCTACGCTTAAAGCGGTTAAGACGATGCAAAACCCTACGGTTATACTTTTGGGTGGTAAAGACAAGGGAGAAGACTACGTTCCGCTTTTTACCGAATTGAAAAACAGCAACGTAATTCACGCTATATTGTACGGGGAAAACAGATTTAAGCTTTTGAATGCCGCAGTTAAAACCGGTTATATCACATTTTCGCTCTGTTCAGAGTTTTATACGGCGGTTCGTTTATCCGGATTCATTGCAAAGGCAGGACAAAACGTGCTTTTAAGTCCCGCAAGTTCGAGTTTTGACAGCTTTTCCAATTATGAAGAGCGCGGTGACGTGTTCAGAGATATAGTGGAAGGTATGGATGAAGACTTTGAAGAATAAGAAAAAAGCGGGAGATATCCCGCTTTTAATTTGCGTTTTTTTAATGGCCTGCTTCGGGTGTCTTATGATTTATTCGGCAAGCAACTATACCGCCGAGGTTCAGTACGGCGACTCGCTTTACTTTGTTAAAAAGCAGATAATAGGCGTAGTTTTGGGTACTGCGGCGATGGTGGGTATGTGCTTTTTGCCATATAAAAAACTCGTTAAGTTCAAGTATCCCGCAATAATAATCGCTGCAATTTTATTGATACTCGTTTTTGTTCCCGGAATAGGTATTACCAATTACGGCGCCACGAGATGGATAGGCTTCGGCGGTGTTACTATACAGCCGTCTGAAATTGCAAAATATGCATTTGCGCTGTTCGCCGCGGCATATTTTTCAAAAAATTCCGAAAAAGTCAAGACGGTGAAGGGAGTTTTACCCGTTCTCGGCGTCGGCATAATTTTCTGTGTGCTTATCATAATTGAGCCGAATATGTCGATAACGATGTGCGTTGGCTTGCTGATGCTTTCGCTCGTTTTTCTCAGTGGCACCAATCTGAAACAGTTGATAGTTGTTTTAATTCCATTTGTAGTTGCAATACCCGTTTTAATAATACTTGAGCCTTACCGTCTTAAACGTCTCAGCGCATTTTTGGATCCGTGGGCGTCGCCCAAGGGCGAAGGATATCAGCTTATACAGTCGCTTTACGCCCTCGGTAACGGCGGCTTATTCGGTACGGGACTGTTTAATTCAACGCAGAAATATAGGTTCCTTCCGTTTGCCGAAAGTGACTTCATACTTTCCATAATGGGTGAAGAGTTAGGATTTATTGGACTTTTGGTTTTCTTTCTTTGCTGCGGTTTTATAGTTTATAGGGGATTTAAAATAGCGGGTAAAAGTAAAGATAGGTTTGGTTATCTTTTGGCTTCGGGTTTTACACTCGTATACGGTATTCAAGTTGTAATAAATGCACTGGTCGTAAGCGGTGCAATTCCGCCTACGGGGCTTCCGTTGCCGTTGATTAGCAGCGGTAATACGTCGCTTATTATTACGATGGCGTCCGTTGGCGTACTGTATAACGTGTCGCGGCAAGATTAACAATAAAAGCTTAATTTTCCATATAATGAAGTATATTTACTTGGGGCGATTTAGCATTTTTGCGGCGCCCGACGGAGCTTATATGGAAAAATACATAATTAATGGAGGAAACAAGCTATACGGAAGCGTGAAAATACAATCTGCTAAAAATTCAGTGCTTCCTATACTTGCAGCTACTGTACTCGCCGACGAAAAAGTTGAAATTTTGAACGTACCGCAAATATCTGACGTTAAGAATATGGTGAAAATTCTTGCGTGTCTGGGTTGTAGAACGGTATATGACGGTGACAGTATTGTAATTGACAGTTCGTCTGCCGATTGCTATGAAATACCAAGCGCACTCGCACGCGAGCTGCGCTCTTCGGTCTTTTTGCTCGGAGCAGTAATTTCGCGGTTTCATTCCGCAAAAATTGCATATCCCGGCGGTTGCGATATCGGTTTAAGACCCGTTGATTTGCACTTGACGGGACTTAAGCGGCTTGGCGTTCAGATATCCGAAAAAAACGGGTACATTATTTGTAAATGCGATAAACTTCGCGGAAATGAAATAATGCTTGACTGTCCAAGCGTAGGGGCAACGGAAAATATTATGCTTGCTGCGGTTAAGGCAGAGGGAACCACTATAATTAAGAATGCCGCCCGTGAACCGGAAATCGAAGATTTGCAGAATTTTTTGAATAAAATCGGTGCAAAAATTACGGGTGCGGGTAGCGGAACTATAAGAATTGACGGTGTAAAGAAGCTGTACGGCTGCGAATATTTGCCTATTCCCGACAGAATAGAGGCGGGCACGTTTTTAATAGGAGCGGCTATGTGCGGCGGTGAAGTCGTCGCTGACGGTATTTATCCCGAAAATATCAGTTCACTTATACATAAACTTACTGAAAACGGTTGCAAAATCAATATAAATAATGATAAAATAGTATTGGAAAATCATAAAATACTCACTTCCGTCAAATCGGTTGAAACCCGTCCTTATCCGGGGTTCCCCACGGACTTGCAAGCACAGTATACAGCACTTTGCTGCATTTGCAACGGACATTCCATTATAACGGAAAATCTGTTTGAAACCCGTTTCAAATACGTGCCCGAACTTAGAAAAATGGGCGCGGACGTAACGGTTATTGACAGAAATGCTTTCGTCCGCGGCGTTGAAAAGTTTAAAGGAGCGACAGTGGTTGCCTACGACTTGCGCGGAGGAGCGGCGTTGGTTTTAGCCGCCCTTGCGGGAGAAGGAAACAGTGAGGTGATTGATATTTCTCATATCGATAGGGGGTACGGCTCGTTCGAGTATAAACTCAGAAAGCTCGGAGCGGATATTGTAAGAGTTACCGTTTAGAATTTATGAAGTACTTAAGAAAAATGGTTGCGTTACTTATAGGCGTTGCTTTTTTTGCCGCACTGATAATTTGTGTGGGGCGCATTTTTGCTGTTAAAAATATTAATATAAATGTAATAACTTACGAGGAAGACAGCTCGGAAAGTTACGGCAAAGCAAAAGAAGCTTTAAGTGTTTATAAGGGTGAAAGCTTGCTGTTTTTAAGCGAGGACGATATAGCGAAAGCGGTTGCCGGAAGCAATTACGTGATAGCGTCTTGCGAGAAGAAGTACCCTTGCACAATCAATGTGACCATTAAAGAACGGCTTGAAGTTTTTGCCGTATCCGTTGGTGATCTTTATTCTATGTACGACGGTGACGGAGAATTTTTAAGAAGAAGCCGGGAAAATACAAATGATATAGATGAAACTCCGAACGTTGAACTTACCGGAATTGCGATAGAGCAAGTGCAGACTATCGCGAAGATAGCTACCGTATTTAAAACAAACTTCGGCGGTCTTAGGTCGATAGTTAACAGCATTGAACTTGATTCAAACCCCGATATAGAGGGTTATATCGATAAATTAAGGTTTAATCTTCGCTGCGGGCTTGTAATTCAGATTAACGATTATATGCAAGACTATGAAGAAAAGATTTCCGTAGTTTATAAAAAGTTCAATTCTTTAAGCGATAGACAAAAGCTAAGCGGCAAAGTAATAGGCGTGGGTAACGATGACGGATTCATTTATGCAGATTATTTGCCTTTATAAATCAATATGTAAAATATAAAAAAGCGGTTCATAGCAACCGCTTTTTTGTTTGATTTAGTTGACTTTATATTAAGTATATTATATAATTAAGAAAATGCTATTTTTTTAGGGCGGCTATAAGTTATGCGCAAAAAAAGCGT
>CAMWLA010000059.1 GCA_947174975.1 uncultured Clostridia bacterium
GCTTATGTGCGTTATCGCCACTCCCGCCGAGGCAGCCAGCAAACGGAAAAACGCTTAAAAGGGCAAGCGCGGCGGCTGAAATTTTAAATAATATTTTTTTCATATCAGTTTAAGTCTTTATTCGTAAGCGAAAAAGGCAACAAGTCGCCGAGCTTATAGATTTCGAACTTTTCTTCGTTGCCGAGAACGATTTTGAAATCGTTTCCGCAGAACTCGGAAATCACTTGTCTGCAAACTCCGCAAGGCGCGCAGAAATCTGCCGTTTCGCCCTCTTTGCCGCCGATTATCGCAAGCGCTTCGAATTCGCGCTCGCCCTCCGATACGGCTTTGAAAATTGCCGTGCGCTCGGCACAGTTTGTTGCCGAATAGCCCGCATTTTCGATATTACAGCCGGTAAACACCTTTCCGCTTTTAGTAAGCAGCGCCGCACCCACACGGAAATGCGAATAGGGCGAATATGATTTTTCACGCGCTTTTTGCGCTTGAACCATTAAAGCTTTATAATCTATCATTTTTTAACCAACCCCAAGAAGCTTTCGCCGCGCGTCTTACCTTGCGCAACGCCGAAATATTCCAAAACGGTTGCGCTTATGTCGGAGAAGCTTGCACGCGTGCCTAAATT
The DNA here is from genome assembly GCA_947174975.1 of uncultured Clostridia bacterium. Lineage (GTDB taxonomy): Bacteria > Bacillota > Clostridia > Christensenellales > Borkfalkiaceae > Coproplasma. The sequence continues at coordinate 623 of CAMWLA010000059.1, forward strand.
TACGCCGCTTTTGATGCAGTTTCCGTAGATAAGCATCGGCGTGTATTCGCGCGAATGGTCGGTAGACGGAGTTGCGGGGTCACAGCCGTGATCGGCGGTAATCAGCAAAACGTCGTCCTCCCTCATATCTTTTACAAAATCTTTCAAGAAGTTATCGAACTCTGTTGCAGCCGCAGCGTAACCGGGAACGTCGTTTCTGTGACCGTATTTCATATCGAAATCGACGAGGTTAACGAAACACAGTCCATTAAAATCGCGCTTCTGAATTTCTTTCGTTACTTGCATTCCGTGGGTATTCGAAGTCGTGCGGTTGCTCTCGGAAACTCCGCTGCCCGCAAAAATATCGTAAATTTTACCTACGGAAATGGTATCATAGCCCGCATCCCTTAAAACGTTTAACATAGTGTCCGCGGGGGGCAGAAGCGAAAAATCGTGTCTGTTCGAAGTTCTTGCATAAGGGTACTCGCCGTTGAACGGGCGGGCGATTACTCTTCCCACTCCGTGCTTTCCTACAAGCATTTTACGCGCGATTTCGCAATATTCGTAAAGTTTTTCAACGGGAACGACGTCCTCGTGTGCGGCAATCTGGAACACGCTGTCCGCCGAGGTGTAGACTATTAAAGCACCCGTTTCAACGTGCTCTTTGCCGTAATCTTTAATAACTTCGGTTCCCGAATAGGGCTTATTGCAGATTACCCGTCTTCCCGTCTTTTTCTCGAATTCTTTAATTACTTCGGGCGGGAAACCGTCGGGATAGGTCGGCAGAGGTTCGGGTGAAATAATTCCCGCAATCTCCCAGTGACCTATCGTTGTGTCCTTACCCATAGACTTTTCGCTCATTCTTGCGTAGCTTGCCAAAGGCGCGTCTACCCCGCCGCCTACGCCTTCGATATTGAAAAGTCCCATTTTTTTGAGTTCGGGGCAATTAAAATTGGGGTGATTTCGTATCGCCCCCAAAGTATTGCTGCCCTCGTCATGCCATTTATACGCGTCGGGAAGTTCGCCGACGCCGAAGCTGTCAAGTACTATAAGAAAAAATCTCTTTGCCATAATTTACGCAAGCTCCAAAGCAATTTTCATCATCGCTGTAAACGAATTCTGCCTCTCTTCCGCCGTCGTGTTTTCTTCGGGGTGAATAAAGCTGTCGCTTACGGTGCAGATACAAAGCGCCTTTTTGCCTAAACGCGCCGCGTTGCAGTAGAGCGCCGCGCTCTCCATTTCAACGCCGAGAACGCCCATTTTCGCCCATTGCATACCGCTGTTCATATCGTCGTAGAACATATCCGACGAGAAAATATTTCCGACCTTGTAATTAACCTTTGCTTCCTCGCAGAGCTCCGCCGCACGGCGTATTAAACCGAAATCCGCAATCGGGCAGAATGTTCCGGGAAGATTATACTGCATTGCGTAATTGCCGTTGGTGCAAGCGCCTTGCGCGATTATGATATCGCGGACGTGCAAGTCCTTATCGAAAGAACCGCAAGAGCCTATGCGGATAATTTTTTCAACACCGTAGAATGCAAAAAGCTCGTATGAGTAGATGCCGATCGACGGCTGACCCATACCCGAAGCCATAACGGAAACGCGCTTGCCTTTGTACGTGCCGGTATATCCGTTTACGCCGCGGACGTTGTTAACTAAAACCGCGTTTTCAAGAAAATTTTCGGCAATGAATTTTGCCCTTAAAGGGTCGCCGGGCATAAGCACGGTTTCGGCGAAATCGCCGTATTTTGCCGTAATGTGCGGTGTGGGAACGTTAGGGTGCTTAGTATCCTTACTCATAAAAGGTTTTCCTCCTTAACGATTTTTACTATACGCGAAGTGCCCAGCCTGTGAGCGCCCAAGGAAACGAAATCTTCCGCGTCCTGAACGGACGAAATTCCGCCCGCCGCCTTGATTTTGACATCCTCGCCGACGTGCTTTGCAAAAATCTCAACATCCTCGCGCGTTGCGCCCGCCGTTGAAAAGCCCGTTGAGGTTTTGATAAAGTCAGCCTTTGCCGCGGTGACGATTTCGCACATCTTGATTTTCTCTTCCTCGGTCAAAAGGCAAGTTTCGATTATTACCTTTAAAATTTTATCGTTGCAGACGGATTTAATCGCGGTGATTTCGTCTTGAATTTTGTCATAGAATTTAGCCTTTAAATCGCCGATGTTGATAACCATATCAACTTCGTCCGCGCCGTTTCTTATCGCGTCCGCCGCTTCGAACACCTTAACTTCCTTCGTGCAGTAACCGTTAGGGAAGCCGATAACGGTGCAGATTGCAACTCTGCCGTTAGCGTACTTTTTCGCGTCGCTTACAAAGCAAGGCGGAATACATACCGACGCCGTCTGATACTTTATGCCGTCGTCGATAACTTGCTTAATATCCGCCCACGTTGCCGTAACGGAAAGTAAAGTGTGGTCTACCTTACCTAAAATTTCTTTAATGTCCATTTGTTTCCCCTTTATTGTTTATTATGATACCAAAATATTATAGTTCAGAATTGAATTTTTGTCAATGGAAAACTTAAAAATGCCTTTGCAGTGTAAAAGTGTGAAAATATGTTAAATTCGCACAGAACGGCATTTTATTGCAATTTAACGAAAAAAGAGACAGCTTCCGCCGTCTCTTTTATATCGTTTGAGTATTTAATTCACATTAAATTACAAAACTTGCATTTGTAACCGCTTTTCCGTTAACGTCGACACTGTTATCGTATTTAAACGAAGACGAGAACGTGATACTTCCGCTTGATACGGTTGCCGTAATCGTTTTGCCGATAGCACCCATACTGTAGTTCTGCGAAGTTATCGTGAACGTTAAGGTGTTCGTCGACTTGTTGTATTCGGCAGTAAATCCGTATTCATAGCTGGGCCAAGTCGTAGAAGACAATTTACCGCTAATAGCAGAATCGTCATCAAACTCGAGCTTAAGCGAGTTACCCTCGAAAGTCAAGCCCGCAAAGATACTCTTACCAAGGAACACCTTTGAATCTACGTCAATGCCATACTTGGTAACGGTTTCGCCGTCGTAAATAGCGATATTTGATCCGGTTACAACGTACGTTTTTGTCGTGCCCGTAACTTTGCCGAGTCCGTCAAGCGTCATCTTGGTCGTACCATCGGGCAGAGTGTATTCGCCGCCAAAGCCGTCTTGTACGTAAGCGCAAGTCTGAGCGTCCTTATCTACGGTAAGGAAGTGCATCTGGTTGCCTTCAATGAAGAATAGCTTGCCGTCTACCACCGTATAGCTGTAAGGCATCGAACCAACCTTAATTTCACCGCCGCCGTCTACGGTAATAGTCGTAGTACCCATAGTATAAGTACCCTCAAAGCCGTCAAGCCCGGTAAAGTTACCGTCTTTCTTAACAAACGTGAAAGCAGTGGTACCGGCTGTAACGTCTATCCTATTTGCATTTGTCAACTTGCTGTGCTCATTTATCGCCGCACCTGTTCCGTCTTTTGCCGTCCAAGTAACGTTGCCGTAAATTGCTCTATTGTAAATAAGCACGGTTTTGGTTGAATCATCGCTATATGTTACTAATATAAGCTTTGTACAACCCTTATCCCACGAAACACTGTAGGCTTTTGTTGCATATACATTGTTTACGGTTTTTGCATAGAACCTAATATCGTGATAAGGCTCGGTTTTATTCGTTTGCCAGTCAATGTACATTACGCCGTTTGTAGCGTCCGCCGCTCCGCGGTAACCGTCCGCAAGGACAACTTCACCCGTAGTACTGTCATAACTACTGATAGTTGTTGAATTATTAACATAACCCGACACTTTGCCGAAAGCATCAATCGTAAGATTTGACGACATGCTTTGTTCTCCGCCGGCAATAGCAGTTTCGCTCGGGTCAAGGTTTGCAGCCTTAAAGCTGCCCGCAAGCACATGCGGAGTTACCCACTTGGAATAGAGCGTTACGTCTTCGGTAGGTTTCCAGTTTTCGGGAACCGCGTTTTCAAGCGCACTGTCAAGGAACCAGCCCGCGAACATGTGGGTTGAAGTATCTTCGGGAGTAGGAAGTGTGTAAACGACGTTGATGTTTGCGTTTGTATCGGCTGCAACCGTCGCATAGCTTCCCGCTTCAAACGTAATAGTAACTACGGGTTTTTCAACCGTATAGGTCATATTCGTCTTATCGAGAGTTACCTGATAATAAGACTTGCCGTCCGCGCTGTATACATCAAAAGTATAGCCTGCGCCTTCAGCCGCAATCTCATAGCTGCCTTCAATCGCACCGCTTACGGTATCGTGTCCGTTGACTTTGAGCGTCTTGGTCGAATCGCCGCTGAGCGTATAAGCACCTTGATATCCGTCTGCAAGAACGAGGTCATTGTTTGCCCTTACAAATGTCAGCTTATCCGCACCTATCGTAATAATAAGAGTTGCTGCGTCAGTTAAATTTGCGTGGTCGGTAATTGCAGCACCGCTTGCGTCCTCTGCCGTCCAGCTTACATTACCGTAAATATTTCTTTCGTAAATAAACGCGGTCTTGGTCGAATCATCGCTATACTTTATCTGTACGAGCTTCGTAATACCCTTGTTCCAGGCAATATTAACAGTGCTTACGCCTGAAACGCCGTTGACCGTTTTAACGAGGAATCTTATATCGTGATAAGGTGCAGTCTGCGCACTCCACTCAATAAACATAACGCCGTTTTCGACGTCTGCCGCACCGTGAGTTGCGCTTCCGAGAATAAACGGACCGTCGTTACCGCTTACAAATGCGATATTGCCGCTAGTATAACCGGAAATATTACCCAAAGGATCAACGGCAGCCACACTCGTCAAGTTGTCTGTTTCTTTAGCTACACCCGATTCCGAAGGGTCAAGGTTTGCACCGAGATACGAGCCTAAAAGCGCATGAGGCGCCGTCCACTGAGCGTAAACGTCCATAACGGTTTCACTGATTACTGTGTCGCCCGTAACCGCTACGCCCCAGTCTCCGTCGGTGCCGTCCTTTGTGAACCAACCGACGAATGCGTCTGCGCCGTTAGCAAAGTCAACTGCGGGTACGTTATCCGAACCGATTTTGTCGTTTACGTAAGCCGCGCTGTAAACTGTGTCTGTGTGTGCGGTTGCATTCTTCGTATCGTTGTAGTGGAAAGTAACCGTTGCCGCTGCGTCCCACTTAGCGTAAATCGTAATATCTGCGGTGGGTTTCCAGTCTGCGGGAACCGCACTCGCAAACGCACTGTCAAGATACCAGCCGCGGAAGGTTTCGCTTCCGCTGCTCGTCGGGGTGGGAAGCGTGTAAACTACGTTAATATTCGCGTTAGCGTCCGCCGCTACAGTCGAGTTTGCACCTGCGTTGAAGGTAATCGTTACGACGGGCTTATCAACCGAATAAGTACCGTTCGCCTTGTTAAGCGTAATATGCAGATACTCGGTATTGCTGTTAAGGTAAACTTCGATAGTGTAACCGTCATCCTCATCCGCCAGCGTGTAAGTACCGCTTACAGTCGAATTCTTAACAAGTCCGCCTGCGCCGTCCAAAACTATGCTGTCGTCGCCGTTTGCATAAGTTCCCTGATAGCCGTCAAGGTTCTTGCAGTGCTGATCTGTGTTGAAGTCTGCGCCCTGACTTGCCTTCTCGAGAATTACTGCGTTAGTTGTAGCGTCTTTTACGACAATGATTTTGCTGTTCTTGACGGTTGCAGCCGTAAGAACGTTGCCCGAACCGTCGGTCACTACAACGTTAGCGTAAATCTTGTTGTTGTGGAAGAGAATCGTAGGCGTTCCGCACTTATTTTCTATATCTAAAATATATGTGTCGTAAGTAGTGCCTACCACCAAGCCGAACGATGCAGTCGGGCGTTTAGCACCGAAAGTATCCATATCGTAGCTTAAGGGATTGGTACATTTATCTGCGCTATCGCCCGTAAGAAGTATTCCGGAAGCAGTATCGTATACGAAGTAACGCGTAGTGTTGCTGCTACCTATCTTTACTTCCATAATCTGGGTATTTGCATTATAGCTGAGAACCTCGCCGGTAAACTTGCCCGTAATAGTGCCATCTACCGCGATATCTATAGGATTGCTGACACTGTTGCAGAAGTTCTTATTGTAAGTATTGGAACCCACGTAAGAACCGACGTAAGCGGGAATTGCAACCCATTTAGCTAAAATCGTTGCGCCCTTGTCTTCGTCTGTGAATACCGTATCCTCTCCGAGGAGAGATTCGTATTCGTCGTCGCCGTCTTCGTCATAGAACCAACCGGCAAAGTAGGTATTGGTTGCTTCGTCTATCTGGTACAGCGTGTACATAGTAAGCTGTTCGCTTGCCTTATCGCCGGCGCCGAGATAAATAGTTGCCGTGCTTCCGTCCGCTTCGAGTAAGCCGATAAGGTGCAAGTCAACCTTTGCCGCCCATACTGCTTTAAGCGTAACGTTGGCCATAGGGATATATTTGCCGTCTTCGTCTAATTCGACCGGAGTTCCGTCTACCGTAACCCAGCCCTTAAACTGCATTGAGGCGTGTTCGGGGGTTGCAAGCACGAAAGGTACGGTTTTGCTTACTTCGATTTCAGCCGCAATTGTATTTGTAGGCTCATAATCACCGAAATCATAGGTTATGGTAACCTTGGGCTCGGTTTTAACGAAAGCGCCGCCGCTTGCCGACATACCGTCGCCGGACAGTGCGTATTCAAAGTAAACGCCGTCCATAATTACGCCTATTACTTTGCTTTCGGCAGTATTCGATACTACCGTATAATTATAATCGGTGCCGTCAATCTTTATGCCGGAAGCGCCGTCGATAACGATTGTCTCGCTGCCCGAAGCATAAGTGCCTTGAAGTCCGTCCGCGACAGTCCATTTTGCTTCGTCGGTGCTGTAAGCATAGCCTTTTACAACGTTGCCGTCTTTTTTAATGAGCACCGTTTTAGACGTGTTTACTGTTATATCGAAGCATGTGTCCGCAACAAGTGCATTACCGTCAATATCTTCGAAAGTTACGTTGAACGTTGCGCCGTGTGACGTTACTAATATATTCGTGGTCTCGCCGGGGGTAATTATGAAATCGCCCCTAAACGCCGAAAT
>CAMWLA010000060.1 GCA_947174975.1 uncultured Clostridia bacterium
TCACTATATGATGTAAAATTGATTTACAATTATTTATTTTTTGGAGAAAAAATGAAATCGATTATTGAAGAAATATATTTCGGAAATCGCGGGAATTATAATAACATTAAAGCGGGCGAAAAGTATTTCAAAGTTAAAGAAAAATACTGCGAGATTTTCGATAAACTTGAAGAAGGGTTAAATGAAGAACAAAAGCAGCTTTTGGACGATTTGTTTATTCAAAGCGGAGGTCTTGAAGGGGAGTTTGCTTGTACGCACTTTAAGGAAGGTTTTAAGTTGGGTATGCTTGTTGCTATCGAGGTTTTAGGCGAATAAAAACAAAAGGGGTTCCGATTTCGGAACCCCTATGTTATTTTAAAAAATTGGCAAATATTGTATTAAGGGTTGCAAGTTGAAAATTTCTATGGTATAATTGACAAGATAGGGAGACCTTATGGAAAAACTTAAACCTAAATATAAAAGAATACTTATAAAACTTTCCGGTGAAGCGCTTGCGGGCAAGCAAGGGCACGGACTTGACGAGGACGTTATCTCAAGGGTCGTCGAAGAGATTAAGGCAATTCACGATATGGGCGTGGAAATCGCGCTTGTTATCGGCGGGGGCAACTTCTGGCGGGGACGTCAAGGAAAGCAGATGGACAGATCCACCGCAGACCATATGGGTATGCTTGCAACGGTTATGAACTCGCTTGCAATGATGGACGCTTTGGAACAGCGCGGAATACCTACCCGCGTACAGACCGCGCTTATTATGACATCGGTTGCCGAGCCGTTCATTTTAAGGCGCACGTTAAGACATTTCGAAAAGGGCAGAATAGTTATTATCGCTTGCGGAACGGGTAACCCGTACTGTTCGACCGATACCGCCGCGGCGCTCCGCGCTTGCGAAATTCAAGCGGACGTACTGCTTATGGCAAAGAACGTCAACGGCATTTACGACAGCGACCCCAAGGTCAACCCCAAAGCCGTTAAGTTCGACCATATAAACTATATAGATATAGTTAAAAAGGGCATAAAGGCAATGGATACGACCGCCGCGTCGTATTGTATGGAAAACGATATTCCGTCGCTTGCCTTTGCGCTTGAAGACAAAGATTCGCTTATAAAAGCCGTTTGCGGCGAAAAGATAGGCACGCTTATAGATAACAAATAAGGGAGATATAATATGATAGACAACGAACAAGCTGAAGAGATACTGCTTATACTTGACGATAAGCTTACAAAAACCTTAAACGTACTTAAAGAGGAGTACTCGTCGGTTCGCGCGGGACGCGCAAACCCTCATATTCTCGATAAGGTCACTTTCGACTACTACGGCGCTCCCACCCCCGTAACTCAAGCTGCGGGCGTTTCCGTTCAAGAGGGCAGATGTTTGGTTATCGCGCCTTGGGATTTGTCGGTTCTTAAAAATATCGAAAAGGCTATTCAGCTTTCAAATATAGGAATAACCCCCACCAACGACGGCAAGGTTATCCGCCTCGTATTCCCCGAGCTTACCGAGGAGAGAAGACGCGATTTATCCAAGCAAGTCCGCAAAATGGGTGAGGACAGCAAGGTTGCGGCAAGAAACAACCGCCGCGACGCAATGGACGGCGTCAAGAAATTAAAGACGGATAAGACCATTTCCGAGGACGAGGCTGCGTCCGTTGAAAAGGAAATCGAAAAGGCTGTGCAAGACGCGATAGCGCAAATCGATTCCGCTGTATCGGCAAAAGAAAAGGAAATAATGACGGTTTAATACGCGCTATGAAAAACTTACCTCTGCACGTCGGAATTATAATGGACGGCAACGGAAGATGGGCCAAAAAGAGAATTCAGCCGCGTGCGTTCGGTCACAAAGCGGGCATGAACCGTATGATTTCTCTTGCGGAATACGCCCAGAAAACCGGAATTAAATACCTTACTTTATACGTTCTTTCAACCGAAAACCTATCCCGCCCCAAGGAGGAGTTGGACGGGCTTTTCGGTTTATTCCGTAAGTACTTTACTGCAAACGTGAAAAAGCTGTACGCCCAAAACGCGCGTATTAAAATAATAGGCGACAAGTCGGCTTTGCCCGAGGATATTCAGAAGCTTTTGGTCGACAGCGAAACAAATTCGCCCGAGGGCGCAGATTTTACTTTGATTTTCGCCATAAACTACGGAGGCCGTCCCGAGATTATAAACGCGGTCAACCGCGCGATAGAAAGGGGCGAAAAGGTTGACGAAAAGGGCTTTACTTCGCTTTTGTACACGGACGGTATACCCGACCCCGACTTAATTATAAGGACGGGCGGGGAGTTAAGGCTTTCCAACTTTTTAACCTATCAGGCGGCCTATGCCGAGCTGTATTTTACGGACGTTCTCTTCCCCGACTTTACGGAAGCGGAGTTCGATAGGGCTATTGAAAATTATTCGAAGCGCGAAAGGCGCTTCGGCAAGATTTAAAAAGTATACATCACGAAATACGGCGTTAAGCTTGCGTTTTGCTTAGGTCACGTACGTCTGTGTACGCTCCCGTCAGCAAATCTGCGCTTGCCTTGTCTTTCGCGCGTCTCCTTTTTAAATTAAATTTGACGTGAGGTCAATATTATATGAGAATTAAAAATTTTTTAAATAACGTTTTAAACGGCGTTGTAGCCTATATTAAGAGCGCGCGGTTTATAACCAGCGTTGTCTACATCGCAGTATTGGTGCTTCTCTTAACTTTGAAATGGTTGGTTGCGGACTGGGGTGCACTCGGCTTCGACGTGCTGTTCTGCGCGATTTCCGTAATCGGCTGTATCGAGTTTTTCAACGCGGTAAAAATCGTGCCTTCCGCGCAGAGAATAGTTTCGATTGCGTTCTGCGCCTCGATTATTCCGCTGTTCGTGCTGTGCGAAATGGTTCCCGTCGGCGGATACCTTCCCGTGCTTATTCTGTTCGCTATTTACGCGATAGTGCTGGTAATTTTCTCACTTGCGTCCTTTGACGGCAGCAACTTCAACACCGCGCTTTTAAGCTTGGGCGCAATCGTCTACTGCGGAGGTTTAAGCTGGGTATTCTCGGCAGTTAACCATTCGGAAGGAAGCATGCCCTTAGTGCTTTTAATGTTCTTAATCGTTATGCTTACGGACAGCTTCGCATATGTTACGGGACTGAGTTTAAAGAGATGGGTGCCGTACAAGCTTGCGCCTAAAATCAGTCCTAACAAGACTATAATCGGCGCTGTAGGCGGACTTATCGGCGGAATGGTTGCGGGTATCATTGCTTACTATCTGTGGTTCGGAATTAATAAAATTGAATACGATTCACTTGTGTTAGTGGCTTTCCTTGCAATCGGTTTCGTCGGAGCGATCGTCGGACAAGCGGGCGACTTGTGTGAAAGCTATTTAAAGCGCAGATGCGGAATTAAAGATTCGGGCAAAATTCTTCCCGGACACGGCGGCGTGCTGGACAGATTCGACAGTATGTTCTTCGTGGGGGTCCTCGTTCTCATCAGCTCGCTCTTCTTAGCAATTTAATAAAAAATTAAAAAGCCCTTTAAAAGGGCTTTTATCTTAATATCAGTCATTAAATAAATTTTTTCGGGTATAATAATAAATGAAAAAAATAGCTTTAATCGGCAGCACCGGCAGTATCGGCAGACAGCTTATCGAAATCGTTAAAAGGCATTCCGACAAGTTCAAAATAGTGGCGCTCGTTGCAAACAACGAAAGTGAGCAGTTCGAAATGCAGAAAAAAGCGCTTGCTCCCGAAATTTCCGCACTTGCCTCAAAGGATAGGGAAAAAGCGCTTGCTTGCGCGCAAATTCCGGACGCGGATATTATCTTCAACGCGGCGGGCGGCTTTGCGGGGCTTGCGTACAGCTTAAAGGCGGTACAAGCGGGCAAAACGCTTGCGCTTGCCAACAAGGAAACTCTTGTCTGCGGGGGCGATCTGATAATGCCCCTTGCCGAAAAGACGGGTGCGAAAATACTTCCCGTCGACAGCGAACATTCGGCAATTTGGCAGTGTCTTAACTTCGATTCGCACGCGCCCTTAAAAAGACTTATCATCACCGCAAGCGGCGGTGCGTTCAGAAATTTACCGCCCGAAAAATTGGAATCGGTTACGCCCGAACAAGCGTTAAATCATCCCACTTGGAAGATGGGCAAAAAGATAACCGTTGACAGTGCAACGCTTATGAACAAGGGCTACGAGGTAATAGAGGCGCACGTTTTATACGGCACGGACTATGACCGCATAGAAACGGTAATTCAGCCGACAAGCATAGTTCACTCTCTCGTTGAGCTTGCCGACGGCGCGGTACTTGCACAGATGAGCTATCCTACGATGGAGCTGCCCATAAGCCTTGCCTTGACCTATCCCGAAAGGATGCAAACCACGCTTAAACCTATGGACTTCAAAAGCGCGTTTTCGCTTGAATTCCAGCCTATGATAAGGGAGAATTACCCTTGTTTCGATATCGCACTTAAATGCGGAGAGGCGGGCGGAATCATGCCTTGCGTGCTTAACGCGGCTGACGAGACTGCGGTATACGCGTTTTTAAATAAGCAAATCGCGTTTACGGATATTTACCGCGTAGTCGCCCAAACCGTCGCTGCTTTTTCAAACGAAAAGGTAACAAGCTTCGAACAGCTTGAAGATATAAACGACCGCGCCTCCGATACGGCGCGGAAAATAATCAAAAGGTTGCAATGACACTTCTTTCATTTTCTTCGGTAATGAACACCGTCTGGGCGGTATTGCTTGCAATACTCATTTTGCTTGCAATGATAACCGTGCACGAGTTCGGTCATTACCTCGCGGGGAAAGCGCTTAAATTCAAAATAAACGAGTTTGCTATCGGCTTCGGACCGAAGCTTTTTAGGCGCGTTTCCAAAAAGAGCGGCGAAGCGTTTTCAATAAGGCTTTTGCCTTTGGGCGGGTTCTGCGCGTTCGCGGGCGAGGACGAAGAAACGGAAGACGGCAACGGCTTCAACGACAAAGCGCCTTGGAAGCGCATTATCGTACTTATTGCCGGCCCTTTAATGAACTATCTTTTGGCACTTCTTATGATTATAATCGCGCTGTTTTCTTTCGGTCAGATGATGTTCAAGGTTTCGGGCGTTGCGCCCGCCGAAGGGAAGTATGCCGAGTACAGCCTTTGCGCCGACGATTTAATTACCGAAGTTGACGGCAAGGGAATTTATTTAACCACCGATTTAATGTCCGCGTTAAAGGGCAAGAAAGAGGGCGATATAGTCGAGTTTGAAGTCATTCGCGGCGGCGAGGAAATGACCGTCGAAATTATGATGCGCTCCGACTGCGATTTTAAAAATTCGGAAGATACAAAAAAGCTTTGGACCGCTCTCGGTGTCGGAACTTATCAAGCCGACGACGGAGTAAGCTATTGGGCTGTCGGGGTGGAAAATCACCGTTTCGGCTTCTTTACGACTATAGGGCATTCGTTCGTTTATTCGTTTAAAATAGCGGGCACCATATTCAAGGTATTGGGCGAGCTGTTGACGGGGCATCTGGGGCTTTCGGCAATGGGCGGACCGGTTACCACGATAAAGCTGACTTCCGAAATCGCTTCGCAAAGCTTACAGAACTTTATGGAAATAGCCGCCTATATCGGCGTTAACCTTGCGGTGTTCAATCTTTTACCGATACCCGCGCTTGACGGCAGTAAAGTAATTTTCTGTTTGATAGAGTGGATATTCAAAAAGCCCGTACCGCGAAAGATAGAGGCGGTAATTCACGCCGTCGGATTCGTGCTGATTTTGGGCTTCGCCGTTTTAGTCGATATATTACAGTTCATATAAATAACGCCCCGCGCAGTAACAACTGCGCGGGACTTTTCGTTTGACTTGTGACTCAATAAGATTTATTGATAAAGCAATTAAGATACAACGCAAGCGTAAGGCTTTGTTTTTAATTTTCTTCCTCGGTATTTTCTGCGGAAGATTTTTTTGTATTGGCATAAAGCGTTATGCGTTTAGCGAAGCTTTTTGACGACAGTATAATCACGCCGACTGCAATGACTATTGCAACGTCCACGAACACGAAGCTGTTGTATGCCGTGCTGTACGCCCAGAGGTTTTGCCCGCCCGCGTCTGCGCCGAAAGCGAACACTCCCGAAAATACGTGCGCCGCAAATCTCATTATTCCCGCAACTGCCGCGCCGAGCGCGAACTTGATCTGAGGGAATTTGTCAAGCTGTTTAATCTTGTTGAACGCACCCGCAAGCCCAACGGCTCCGAACGCCACGGGGTAGTCCAAAAGGAACTGCGCGGGGTGAATAAGCCAAGGGTTTTGCATAGCTTGCAAGGCGCCGTAAACGCAGCCTACGAAGAGCCCTTTTTTGGGTCCGTAGATGTACGCGAACAGCATTACGGGCAGAAGGGAAGCAAGTGTTACCGAACCGCCTTGCGGCAGTGAAAACATCTTTATGTAGGAAAGTGCGAACGACAGTGCGATACATATTCCCGCAAGCGCGATACAGCGGCTGTCGAAGCGGGTCTTGTTTTTCATATCCGTAAGCACTGCAATTGCTACTATTGCGATAATCAGTCCGCCCGCGGTAAGATACAGCGCAAGCTGATTAATCTGTTCACCGTACCAGCCGTCGCCCGCAACGCTTTTCGAAAAGTAAACGATAAGGCATACGATAGTTGCGACGAGCGCCGCGCCGATAGCGGAAAGGGAAGTAATCAGCGTAATTTTAAACGCTTTGGGCGTGAAGAAGTGCGCGATATATGTTGCAATTATTCCAAGCACTATAACCCCGCCGAGTACGAGAGGGGGAACAAGCTCCAAAAGTCCGTTCTCTCGCTGCGCGTAGCCTTTTTCGGAAATCTTCGCAAAGCCTATCGCCAGCATTGCAATAATTACGGTAAACGCAAAGGTTATTGCAATAGTTGCCGCAATCTTGAAAAATGCGCCGAACGAGTCGGGCTTTTTCAGTTTTACGAAAATGCCTATGGCAATCAGAATAACCGCAAGCGCAATCGCGGTATACATAAACACCGCAGAAAGCAAATCTTTCGCGTATTCCGTCCACACGTCTTTATAGACGTAGCCGTCGTCGGTCTTGGATAAAAACGACGATAAAAGTGAAAAGTGAAACATTAAACCTCCTTTACCGCCGAAATAATAAAGACATTCCCCCAAAAAGGAATGCCCGAAAAAATCTCTTTGTACGCCGAAAAAATTCAGCTCTCTCGCTCAACCGTTACATTGCCGTAACAATTTTACGAACTCTCGCTCAACTATTATGTTGCCGATTCAAAGGGTATAATCTCAGCTTGCGCAGCTGCCGCACTGTTCTGCGACGGGATATTTGCGCTTGCACCCCCGACGGTATTAAATTTTTAGTAACTTAATTATCTTCATAAATTTTTATATTGTCAATAAAATTATTTAATATTTTTCTCGTATAAACATTCACCCGCAAGCCTAACGCCGATTTTAACGCCCTCTCTGAAAT
>CAMWLA010000061.1 GCA_947174975.1 uncultured Clostridia bacterium
GGGGTAAAGGTTACCTTGAACGCCATACTCTTTTTATTCTTTTCAATCTGTTCTCCGGCATAGATATCAAAAAGATATACGTCGGAAACATATTTGCAAGCTGAATAAATTTCTTTTTCTATCTCGCCGGAAGTTGTTGAAATATCGCACACAAGCGCCAAATCGCGCGTATACTCAGTGAATTTGGGGAGAGGGGTATATCTGAAAGGTTTTGCATGTTTTTCAAGTGCTTCGTAATCTAATTCGCCGACGGCAACCGTTCTATCGATTGCAAGCTCTTCGGCAACCGTAGGGGCAAGTATACCGATATATCCGATATATTCACTCTCACAAGTAATTTTTGCCGTCTTTCCGGGGTGCAAGAAAGGTTTTTCGAAAGGTTCGTATTCAAACTTTATATTGAGGTGCGAAGCTAAGGTATCTGTAATGCCCTTTAAGTGGAAGAACGTGCAGCTGCCCCACATACCGAGTGAAAGCATTTTCTTTTCCTTGGGAAAATCTTTGATGGGCAGTTCGTTTGCAAGATAAATTTTTGCAAGTTCAAACAGCTTGCCGTTCATATTGCCGCGTCTGAGGTTTCTTACGATTACGTTAACCATTGGCGGAGCAAGGGTAGTGCGCATTACGGATAAATCTTCGCTGATAGGATTTAAAATTTTTATTGCTTTGCGCTCGTCGCTGTTAGGTGTGAATTTCAGCATATCAAAATCTTTTTCGGATATAAACGAATAGCTTGAAATTTCATAAAGCCCCTTGCTTACAAGCACGTCTTTCAGTTTGCTTTCGGCTTGCTGTTTAGGACTTAGTCCGCCGCTTGTAACAGATGCGGTAGGAATAAACGTGGGTACGATATGGTCGTAGCCGTACATTCTTATTATTTCTTCAGCAATGTCGGGGTAGCCGTCAATATCCTCTCTATAACGCGGTACTATCAGATTCATATCGTCGCCGTTCACTGTTACCTTGAAATTAAGGCTCTTTAAAATGCTTTCCATTTTCTTTGCGGGAACGGTTATGCCCAGTAGAGCATTGATTTTATTAATACTTACCGTCATTTTCTTTTCGGTAAGATTTGAGTAGGGGGTCTTAACGTCGACTTCAACGTCGGTTATGGTTCCGCAACCGAGTTTATCTATTAAATTTAATGCTCTCAGCATTGCCTTTTCTACGGTGTATTCGTTTACGCCCTTTTCGAAGAGAGCGGAAGAGTCGGAGTGCTGTCCCAAAGCCCTTGCGGTGCGTCTTACGTTGTCGCGTGCGAATTTTGCAGTTTCAAAAAGAACTTCTGTGGTATCGTCTTTAATTTCACTGTTAAGTCCGCCCATTATTCCGGCCAATGCACACGGCTTTACGCTGTCGCATATTACGAGATTTTCGCGGTTTAATTCAAATTCGTTTTCATCAAGTGTTACGATTTTTTCGCCTTTGTTTGCTCTTCTTATATTAACCGTTGCGCCGCTGAGCGTTCTTAAATCGAATGCGTGCATCGGCTGACCCAATTCAAGCAAAATGAAGTTTGTAATGTCAACAACGTTATTTATTGACCGAAGCCCGCAAAGTGCAAGTTTCTTTTTTAGCCAAGCTGGAGAGGGGGCAATTTTTACGTCTTTAACGTAATGCCCGATATATCTCGGACAAAGTTCGGGCGCTAAGTCATTTATTTGAATTTTTTTATCGCCCTTTACTGTTTTGAATGAGTAGTCGGGTTCTTTTATAGGTTTGTTTAAAACAGCCGCAACTTCGCGTGCGATTCCGAAAATGCTTTGACAGTCGGGGCGGTTAGCGGTAACGGATATATCAAAAATATAGTCGTCAAGTCCTAATTCGTGTTTTACGTTCGCGCCGTTTTTTAAAGAGGAGGGCAAAATCAGCAGTCCGTTATAATCTGCGCCGTCGTACATATCGCCGTTTACGCCAAGCTCGACGCCGGAGCAAAGCATACCGTCGGATTCGATACCGCGGAGCTTACCCTTTTTAATTGTCATTACGCCTTCAACCGTTACGTGGTCTTTTCCGGTAGCGTATACGGTTGCACCGACGAGGGCGCAAGGTGCCTTAATGCCTTTTTTTACGTTGTCGGCTCCGCAGCAAATCTGAAAAATTCCCTTATCGCCGCAGTCAACCTTGCAGACGGATAGGTGGGTGCCTTCAACTTTTTCACATTCGATTACTTCACCGACTACAACGCCGGAAATATCTTTTCCTATTTCGTATAATTCTTCAACTTCAAATCCGCATGAAAACAGCTTTTCTTGTAATTCTTCTGCGGTAACGTCAATATCAACGTAATCTTTAAGCCAACTTAAAGGTGCTTTCATTTTCTTTCTCCTTTAACCCTTAAACTGTTTCAAAAAGCGTGTATCGCCTTCAAATAAAAGTTTCATATTGTTGATTCCGTATTTAAGCATGGCAATTCTTTCAATACCGAATCCGAACGCAAAGCCCGTGTATTCGTCGGGATCAATGCCGCACCCCTCTAAGACGCGTCTGTTTACCATACCCGCGCCACCGACCTCTATCCAGCCCGTGCCTTTGCACAGTCTGCAACCCTTGCCTCCGCATTCGAAACAGCTGACGTCTACCTCAACTGAAGGTTCGGTGAAGGGGAAGTATGAGGGGCGCAATCTGGTCTTTACGGTATGCCCGAAAATCTTTTTAACCAGCTCGTCCAACATTCCTTGCAAATCGCATAAAGTTAAGCCTTTATCAACTACAAGCATTTCCATTTGCGAAAACATAGGCGAATGGGTCGCGTCGTCGTCACTGCGATAAACCTTGCCGGGGGAAAGTATTTTAATGGGCGGCTTTTTGTTTTCCATAACCCTTATCTGACCAGCCGAGGTTTGAGTCCTTAACAAGAGATTTTCCGCGAGATAGAAAGTATCTTGCATATCTCTTGCAGGATGATCTTCGGGTGTGTTTAGTGCTGTAAAATTATAATAATCGTTTTCAATTTCTGGGCCCTCGAATATCTCAAATCCCATACCTAAGAATATAGATATCAGCTCGTTAGTAACGAGAGTAGTGGGGTGATAAGCTCCGTCGGGCGCAACTTGTCCGGGCATAGTAACGTCAATTTTTTCATCAACGTATTTCTTTTCAAGTTCAAGCTTTTTAAGTCCGCTTTCAAGCTTGTCAAACTTTTCTTCCGACCACTGTCTAAGCGCGTTCAAAAGCTTGCCCATACTAGGGCGTTCTTCTGGCGGAACGTCGCGCATATTCTTCATTAGTGAAGAAATTTCGCCCGTCTTGCCTAAGAATTTCATCTTGATTTCTTGCAAGGTCTGGCTTGATTTAATATCCTTGATTGTACTTTCGATTTGCTCTTCGATTTGTTTTATTTTTTCTTTAACTTCCATATTAACCTCATAAAAATATACTCGCCCCGTGAAAAACAGGGCGAGTTAGTTCGCTGTACCACCTGATTTTACGGCATAAAGCCGCCTCGTTTTATCCTTAACGCAGATTAACGGAACGCATTACTTGAAACCTTTCACGCGTTCAGCTCGCGAGTGAATAACGGTTATATTCTTTAAAGAACCTTTCAGCCTATGAGTTCTTTTCTCTGAAAAGAATGTTTAAACCGTCTGTCTCGGTCAACGCCTTTGAAATTAATACAATTATATTAAATAGTAAAAGTAAAGTCAAGGTATTTAATTGAAATAAAAGTAAAATATTTGTTTACAATATATTAAATTTAAGTTATAATTTAAGTATGGAAGAAAACAAAGAGGAACAGCAAAAAAACGAAAATTCGGAAAGTGTAGAATTTTTTCAAGATAATAATCAGCCCGAAATGCAAGTTGTAAACGTCGGTCTTAATTCAAAGACGGGCGGTATTTCGTTTACAGCGCTAGTCATAATTTACTGCATCTTTTCCGTGGTTGCGTCTGCAGTGACGGCGATAATTGCCAATAGTATTATGAGCAAGTACGGTTATTCAGAGCTTTCGGAAGCACTTAAGCACATTCAAAAGACGGATGCTTTTATTTATATAAATTATCTGCTTACACCGATAATGATAGCTATATGCGTGCTATTTATTACAAAACGCAATAAAATCGGTTTTGAACAGATTTTCCCCATAAAGTGTAAACCAAAATATTATTTAATAAGCGTACTGCTAATTTTCGGTTTGCTATTTTCTTTAAGTAATTTAAACGGAGTTTCGGTAGAATTTTTTAAGCTTTTCGGCTATAAACCGAGAGAATCTTCAAGTTATTTTCCTAATATGTCCGGAGGGCTGGTTGTTCCGGCATTTATAGTAATTGCAATTTTACCCGCCATATTTGAAGAGCTGATGTTCAGAGGGTTGCTTTTAAACTGCTGTCAGAACGGTATGGGGAGTATAAGGGCCATTCTTGTTACGGGTTTTTGCTTTTCGCTCTTTCACGGCTCACCCGAACAGACGGTCTATCAGTTTATTGCGGGCTGTGCCTTCGCGTTTATCGCAGTGCGTTCGGGTTCGATTTTGCCCTCAATGCTTATGCATTTTATAAATAATGCGCTTATTGTTATATTAAATGCTTGTAATCTATTCGATACTGCGGGTAACTTGGTTATGTCTAATACTGCATTTATTATTTTGACGGTATTTTCCGCAATTTCGTTTGTGGGAGCTGTCGTTTGGCTGGTATTAGATAAAACTCCGCTTAAAAAATGTGAAAAAGGCGGAGTGAAAGTATTCTTCTTATATGCTTCCGTCGCTATAGGAGCGTTGGGACTTGTCTGGCTACTGTCGCTTTTCGGAGTATCTTAATGCAAAAAATCAATATAGTTTGCGTAGGTAAAATAAAGGAAAAGTTTTACCGCGATGCGGCAGAAGAATATCTTAAAAGGCTTTCGCGTTTTGCAAAAGTTGAAGTTCGTGAAATTGCTGAATGCAGAACGTTAGAGGAAGAAGCAGAGCTGATTTTAAAAGCTGTAAAAGGGCGTATTATAGCGCTATGTATCGAGGGTAAAATGTATTCAAGCGAGCATCTTGCCGGATATATCAAAGAGCTTACGGATACGGGTAGCGAATGTACTTTTGTAATAGGTTCTTCTTGCGGACTTTCCGACGAGGTGAAAAATAAAGCAAATCTTAAGCTTTCGTTTTCGGATATGACTTTTCCTCATCAACTTATGCGCGTAATTTTACTTGAACAGATTTACCGCGCTTTTATGATAAACGGCGGGGGTGAATATCACAAATAGTTTAAGAATATTCTATTGTGTGATATATGAGAAAGTAGAAAAGTTTTACGAAGGCTATGGTGGGCGCAAGTGTATAATAGGTTATTCTTTAAAGGGGAAAGATATATTTGCCTTTCACGTCGGTAATCCGACGGGTAAGCAGTTTATATCAACCTACGCCATTCACGGCAGAGAATGGATAACGGCAGAGCTTGCGTTAAGGCACATAAAAATCGGCGTTAAAAACGGGGGCGGATGGATAATTCCCATCGTTAATCCCGACGGCGTTGCAATAAGCGAAAGTGTCAGGGCTATGTGGAAGGCCAACGCGCGCGGTGTTGATTTGAACTGTAATTTTGATGCAGATTGGGGTAGCGGCAGACTGAACACAAAACGCCGCGGCGGAGAAAACTGCATCGGCGACAGCCCGTTTTCAGAGAGCGAAACGAGAGCTCTTAAAAACTTTACTATTAAAATTCGGCCGTACGTTACGTTTAGTTTTCACACAAAGGGTGAAGAAATATATTGGCAGTATAACGGCTTGGGTGATAAGCGCGGCGCGGATATTCTTGCCGAAGCAACGGGGTACAAGCCGGTTATAATTTACGGTTCTGCGGGCGGCTATAAGGATTGGTGTATCCAAAAGCTTAAAATTCCCGCATATACTATAGAGTGTGGGGCAGACAGTTTAGAGCATCCCATAAAAGATATACAAAAACTGAAAAAGTGCTTTAAAGCGCTTAAAATATTTACGGATAAATATGCAGAATAAATTTATGAAAGCTGCGTTAAAATGCGCACAGAAAGCTTTTGAGGAAGGAGAAGTCCCGATAGGTGCGGTTGTGGTTTGTGACGGTAAGATAATTTCCCGCGGGCATAACAGACGTACGAAAAGGCAGATTGCAACGGCGCACGCAGAAGTCGAAGCCATTGAAAAAGCTTGTAAAAAACTTAAGAGCTGGCGCATACCCGAGTGTGAGCTGTACGTAACGCTTGAGCCATGCCCTATGTGTATGGGGGCAATGCTTAACGCGCGTATTAAAAAGGTCTATTTCGGGGCGTATGAGGCAAAGGGACGTTCTATGACGGATCAGCTTGCCGTTTCAAATCTTCTGAATCACAAAATAGAGGTTGAAGGCGGCGTTATGCAAGAAGAGTGTGCAAGTATATTATCCACATTTTTTTCTCAAATGCGTGAAAGAACTAAACAGTAATTATTTTTCAAACTATTTATTTGACTTTATAACTATATAATAATAAAATATAAAAGGCTTATACCGTAAGAAACGTCGGAGGACAAGCATATAATGATTAATCACGGCAGTGAAATCAAGATATTTTCTGGCACGTCGAATAAACCTCTTGCCGAGGCGATTGCATCCAAGCTTAATACTTCGCTTGGTGAAATGGAAATTACGCACTTTTCCGATGGCGAAATTTACGTAAGGTATGAAGAATCGATTCGCGGTAAAGACGTGTTTCTTATTCAGTCCACAAGCGCACCCGTAAATGATAATCTTATGGAACTGCTTGTAATGATTGACGCCGCTCGCCGTGCAAGTGCGGGAAGAATTACTGCCGTAATTCCTTATTTCGGTTATGCAAGGCAAGACAGAAAAGCACGCTCGCGCGAGCCGATAACGGCAAAGCTTGTCGCGAACTTAATTACTTCCGCGGGGGCAGACAGAGTGCTTACGATGGATTTGCATTGCTTGCAAATTCAAGGATTTTTTGATATTCCGTTGGACAACCTTGTCGGCGGACCTACACTGTATAATTATTTTAAATCGAAAGTGGACAATGATTTGGTAGTTGTTTCGCCAGATATCGGTTCTGTCGTAAGGGCAAGAAAGGTTGCCGCGCGCATGAACGCGAAGATGGCTATTATCGATAAACGTCGGCCTAAAGCAAACGTTATGGAAGTTATGAACATAATTGGTGAGGTCAAAGGCAAAAACTGCCTTATGGTTGACGACATTGTCGATACTGCGGGGACTATGGCAAACGGTGCAATGGCGCTTCGCGATGCCGGGGCAAAAGAAATATACGGGTGCTGTTCTCATGGAGTGCTTTCGGGTTCGGCTATTGAACTTCTTTCAAAATCTCCTATAAGCGAGTTTGCAATTCTCGATACGATAAATATTCCGAAAGAGAAACTGTTGCCGATATTTAAAATAATTTCAACAGCGCCGATTTTTGCGTCGGCAATTGAAAACGTTTACCTTGACAGACCCATGTCAAAAA
>CAMWLA010000062.1 GCA_947174975.1 uncultured Clostridia bacterium
ATTTATCATTCCCTCAAAAGTATTTCAATAATATATTTGAGTTTTTAAGTTATGAGATTACTTTCTCATAACTTTTTTTGTTAAGGAGGTTTTATGTCAGTAATTAAAGTTGAAAATCTTACTTTTTCGTACCCTTCGGGCTACGACAATATTTTTGAAAACGTAAGCTTTCAGATAGACACCGATTGGAAGCTTGGCTTTATAGGCAGAAACGGCAGAGGCAAAACTACTTTTTTGAAGCTGTTACAAGGCAAATACGAATACCGCGGAAAAATCATTTCCTCCGTTCAGTTTGATTATTTCCCATATTACGTGGCTGATAAAACACTTCCCGCAACGGAAGTTTTGCAAAAAGTTTGCCCCGATGCCGAAGAATGGCGAATTTTACGCGAACTTTCTTATCTTGACGTTGACAGCGGAGTTTTATACCGCCCTTTCGATACGCTTTCCAACGGCGAACAGACCAAAGTTTTGCTTGCGGCGCTTTTTCTTAACGAGGGGCATTTTCTGCTTATAGACGAACCGACAAACCATTTGGATACGCGGGCAAGAGAAATTGTGTCGGCGTATCTCCGAAAGAAAAAAAGCTTTATCTTAGTATCGCACGACAGAAGCTTTTTAGACGGCTGTATAGACCACGTTCTGTCGCTGAACAAAACGAATATCGAGGTGCAGAGCGGCAATTTTTCGACCTTTATGGAAAATTTCGAAAGGCAACAAGATTACGAACGGAAGCAAAGCGAACGTCTGCAAACCGATATAAAGCGTCTGCAGAAGACGGCAAGGCAGACTTCCGACTGGGCGGACCGCGCCGAGGCTTCGAAAAACGTTAAAAATTCGGGACTACGACCCGATAAGGGCTACGTAGGGCATAAGTCCGCAAAAATGATGAAGCGCGCAAAAACCGTCGAGGCAAGACAGCAAAAAGAAATAGGACAAAAATCGGAGCTGTTGAGAAACACGGAAATCGAAAGCAGCTTAAAGCTTGAACCCCTTCTCTACCGTTCGGAACGGCTTGTGTCGTTTTCTTGCGTTTCACCAATTTATGACGGAAAGCAAATCTGCGCGCCCATAACGTTTGAAATCAAACGCGGCGAACGGTTAGCCTTAGAGGGCAAAAACGGCAGCGGAAAAAGCAGTTTATTGAAATTGCTTTGCGGACAGAAAATAGAACATTCGGGAACGGTGAAGTTAGGCTCAAATCTGATTATCTCGTACGTACCGCAAGACACTTCGCACTTGCAAGGAACGCTGACGGAGTTCGCCCGCCTCCACCGCATTGACGAAAGCTTGTTTATGGCTGTTCTGCACAAAATGGGAATTAACAAATCACATTTAGACAATGATATATCCTCTTTTTCGGACGGTCAGAAGAAAAAGGTTTTAATTGCGAAAAGCCTTTGCGAAAAGGCGCATCTGTACGTTTGGGACGAGCCGTTGAACTTTATCGACGTATATTCGCGAATTCAGATAGAAAACCTACTTGACGAATTTCAGCCCACAATGATTTTCGTCGAACACGACAAAGCCTTTCAAGAAAAAACAGCAACGAGTATTATTAATTTGTAATAAAAAAACAGAGCGGACTTTCGCCCGCTCTGTTGCTTTATTTTATTTCATAACTGCTTTTGAGAAGTGATAAGCTAAACTCGGCTTGCGCGCCGTAGCCGTAGGCTTCGGCGGAAATACATTCTTCAAGCTCGTCAAGTCCGATTACAGTAATTTCGAACGGCTGAGTTCCGTCCTCGGTGTGCCACTTGAAGTAGTCGGTTTTCAAAGTCGACGTCGAGCTGTTAGTAAACTTGTTGCCCGCATCCGACGACGAACCGACGTAAACTGACGAATTTGCGCCCGCTTGGTAACTGCAGTTTACAAGCTGGTAACCGCCGTCAACTTTAGGCGACGAGTTGCTGTCGTTATTCTTTAAAAGCGTTTCAATGCCTTTGAAAATACAGTTTTCGGCTTTGAAGCTTCCGCCGTTGCCGCAGACGATGCCTTGCGAAACAAGCGCGCACTTCCAGTCGCTCTTCACAGCGGATACCGCGCTTGCCGCAAAGCTTTTAAGCTTGGCGCGGTATGCATAATACTGCGAGCTGTCCACTACGCAGTTGTACATATAAGCGTTGCCGCCGCGCAGCTTGGGAAGTCTGTCTTCAAGGTTAGTAAATTTGCAGTTTGCAAAGGAAATACATAACTTTAAGTTATATTCGTAATCTTCTTTATTGTTACCGCTGTCGCCGCAGAGGAAACCCTTTTTCTGAGGAATAGCAACGCCGTACAAGATATCTTCGAAGCTTGCACCCCTATTTCTCAATGCGTCGTAATAGGCGTGTTGGGAAGCATAGCCCGCTTCGTCTTTATGGGCTTGATAATCCTCTTCGATTTTCTGCATCATTTTGTAGATGTAGCCGTCCTCATCGTCGCTGCCAGCGTTGAAGTTGCACCAGCTTATATGCAAGCCGTTGTTTCCGTCCGCGCCGTAGGGTGCGCGGAAATTGACGCCCGCGTTTGCGGTGTAATCGGGGTTGGAATAGTCGATTTGACCGTCGTACGATTTTCCGAAGGTGCAGTGGTCGATCCAGATATATCCGCAGAAAGCTATCTTAAAGTAAGCCCATCCGAACCAGTCGTAATCGCCTATCTTGCCCGCGGACTTGTTTCCGTCCTCCCATTGCCACATTTCGTCGAATACGAGATTTCTGAAAACCACGTTATTATCGCTTGTAAGCTTAAAGCCGCAGTGGGTAAGACGCGCGCCGTTTTTGGAATAGATTAAAAGGTTCGAAGTGTTTTCGACTTTAATCTGCGACATTCCGTTTTCGAGGAACATATCGGAGCTGTACAGATAATCTTTCAGATTATTATACTTCGGGGCGAAATCGGCAACTATGCTCGTTTCTCTTTTTACTTCGTCGCTAAGCTTGAAATAGCCAAGATTTAAGTCGTTTTCGATTTCTATTACGTGCACGGTTCCTTCGAAGTTATCCTCGTTATAGCCGTCGGCGGGCGCTTGCGTGAAGGTGCCCGCGTCTTCGTCAAACACGTTTTTGTAGTGGTATTTTGCGTCTTTTAAAGCAGCGACAAGCTCTTCCGCAGTCTTTACTTTGCGGTATGCCGAAGTGCCTTCATAAACGGAAAAGTCTCCTATTTTGTCCTTAACGTAACCGTCGGCAGACAAAACGATATTCGACGGAATTTTCACTTCGTCGTCGGGATCTTCCTTATCGTTAGGGTCTTCCTTGTCGCCCGGATCCTCTTTGTCGTTAGGATCTTCCTTATCGCCCGGATCCTCTTTGTCGTTAGGATCCTCTTTGTCGTTGGGCTTTTCGGGCTGTTCAATATTAGGATTATTGTTAGCAGTATCGTCCTTATCGCCCGAATCCGTCGGAGAGCAGCCCGCCGCCATCGTCAGTGAAAATACAAGCGCAAGTATGCCCGCAAATAATTTTTTCAACTTAATTTCCCCCTTATTCCTTTATTATATATTATCACAATTCCGCCGGTTAGTCAACGGCTGATTCACAAATCGATATTAGCTATAATCGAAATGGCTTGAATAAAGTAGCCTACGTAATTCAGAACTTGAAGATGGCTCGTGGTAGGAATTGTCATAACGAACGCGCCGTCCTCTTCCTCCAAAAAGAACCTCTCCTTAATTGCGGCAAGCTTTTCCTTGTATTTGCTACCGTCGGGATTTATGTACATAAGTTCGAGATAATCTCTCGTCGTTCCGCAGTCGGAAATTACGGGTCTGCCGTCCTCCGTTTCGGAAAATCTCAAAGCGATGCTCTCGTCGTTTTCAATATGGAAAAAGTGCGGAGTTACGAAAGTATATTCCCCGTCCTTTTTTATTCTCGTTGCCTCGAAGTATTTTTTAACTAATTCTTCTGCGTCGAACATAATTCACCTCAAAAGTATTATAACTTTTAAACACCTAAACAGTCAAATATTTTACTTCACAAATGCGCCGTAATATGGTATAATTAAATTATGATAGGAGCAATTATAGGCGATATCGTAGGAAGCAGATTTGAGTTCAACGAGGACGACAACCGCGGTAAAGACTTTCAATTATTTATAGGAACGTGTTGCGCCACCGACGACACTTTTATGACAGTAGCCGTTGCGTGGGCGCTGCTTCTTTGCAAGGGCGACTATTCCACGCTTGCCGATAAAACAATAAACTGTATGCGAAACGTTGCAAAAGCTCACCCCAACACGGGCTGGGGTGAAAAGTTTTATCACTGGCTTTTCGACAGCGAAACATCTTCCCCGATTAACAGCTTCGGAAACGGCGCGGCTATGCGTATAAGCCCCGTGGGCTGGGTTGCGAATTCTGAAGATGAGCTGAAAGAACTTTCGGCAACAGTCACGGGCGTTACCCATAACCACCCCGAGGGCATAAAGGGAGCCGAAGCGGTTGCGCTTGCAATATATCTTGCCCGCACGGGTGCCGACAAGGGAACTATACGGGAGCGCACGGCGCAGTATTACCCGATATTAAAAGATAAGAATTTCACCGTAAAAAATCTGCAAGCTTCATACGGCTATGACGAACTTGGGTATTGGGTTACTTGCCAGGGAAGCGTTCCGCACGCGATTTTATCGTTTTTGGAAAGCACCGACTTCGAGGACGCAGTCCGAAACGCCGTATCTATCGGCGGCGATTCCGATACCATAGGCGCTATAGCGGGGAGCATAGCGGAAGCCTTTTACGGCGTTCCCTCGCATTTGGAAGAGCAAGCCCTCTCCTATCTTTCCGACGATTTGAAGGGAATTTATTACGCCTTCGAATTAATAAGAAAACCGAGAATTGAAAATCCGAACCGATAACGGTTCGGATTTATTATTTATTTAAAAAACTAACAGCATCAACCATAGCGAACCGAGCGCGGTGACAAGCGTAGGAATTGCCACGGCTGCGCCGATTTTCAGAAAGTCGATATAGTTAAATTTTACGCCATGCTTGTTTAAAATGTTGCTCCACATAATTCCCGCAAGCGCGCCTATCGGCGTAAACAGCGCGCCGAGGTTTGAGCCGATTACCGTTGCAAAAACAGCCGCTTGGTTTACAGAGCCGGTCGATTCGATTATCGACGAGAACAGCACGCTCATAGGGATATTGTTGATTAAATTCGATGCGAAAAACGACGCCGTTCCGTATTTTAAAACGGGCAAGCTATTGCCGAACAGTTTTCCGATTTCGGCGGTGACGCCCCTCTCGTTTAAGACGACTATCAGCACGAACATCGACAGCACGAAGGGCACCAACTGATACGGTGCGCGTTTTACGCAGCCTATAAGCGCCGACGGCTTTTTTCTTCTTACTATTGAAATTATGCCCGAAATTATGAACAGGCTTCCGACCGCGCAAAGCGATACCAGCCACATTTCGAGATTTATGTAAGAGCCTATTGCAAGCAAGATTGTGCATATCGCAAGGTGAACTATTCCCACCCAGAGCGAAAGCTTATCTTCGATTACCACCTCTTCCGCCTCGCCCTCGATCGGCGCGGAAAGCTTTTTGCGGAACATAAGATACAGCGCAAGAAAGGCAACTATTCCCGACGCGATTGTGGGAACTATGCTAATTTTGAGGTAGCCCAGAAAATCTATTCCGCAAGCGGTTGCAAGATAGATATTCGTAGGATTCCCGATAATCAGCGCCATACTCCAAGTGTTTGCCGCAACGAACTCGGCGGCGAGATACGGCGTGGGGTCTATTTTCGCATTCTTCGCAAAGTAGCATATAAACGGCGTGAACGAAAGAATTATTACGTCGTTTGAAGTGAATACAGTAAGAATCGATACGGTTATATAAAGATATAAGAATAACTTCGTCTGTCCCGTTTTGGCTTTTTTAAGCGCAACGCCCGCAAGAAAGCGGAAAAAGCCAAGCTCGTCGAGAAAGATGGACAGCACCGTCATCGACAAGAACAGAACGAGAATTTTTATAGGGTTGATAGCCGTATCGGATATAAGCGCTTTGCCGACTGTACTTAAATCGGCTTGACCGCAAGCAAGCAATACCGCGGCGCCTACAAGCGTGATTATCCAATACGTATCAATCGAAATTTTACCTATTTTTATTTTCGGAAAAAACAGAATACTCAGTATCATTGCGATACAAGTCACTGCGCAGATAATAATCGAAAGTATCATAATTAAAAACGGTGAACGGTTGAAATATGCGAAATCCCCATAAAAAACTTTGAAAGCATAGTGAAAGTCTGGTTAGTTTCGTATTCCCCCAAAATTCCTTTAAACTCTCCGTTTTCATACGTTATGTCGAACGCCTCGCAAATGCTCTTGATTTTGTCGGCGTAGTCTTCTGGGTTGACGCCGAAATTTTCAAGATAATTTATGGTATTGCCGTTGTCCGTTATTGTGAACAGTCCCGCCTCGTCCTCGCTTATAAATAACGGCGAAATCTGGCTGTCGTTTAAGAATTTGAACGGAAACGCGATTTCGTAGCCGTCACCGCGCTCCGCATATCTGATTTTTTCGTTGAATTCTTGTAAAAATTTTTTAATATCCATAGCAAAAAGATATTACCAAAACCGCAGCCGTTTGTCAACGCCATTACGCCTGTTAATTGCAGGCTTCTATGCCCAAAAGAATACCTATCTTTACTCCCTCGATAAAATGCTCGTCAGCAGTTTCTACTTCCAAATCGCCTTGCAATTTACACAGTGTTTCAAATTCTTCACGTTTTTCGGCGGTAAGCACGCTTTTAATTTCTTTATACAGTTTATTTACTTTTTCAAGAATTTTTGAGTATTCTTCACTCGTCTTATAATTATCGCAATTTCCGCGTTCGCCGTAAAATATTTCTTTAATAATCGATTTCATAATATACCTACC
>CAMWLA010000063.1 GCA_947174975.1 uncultured Clostridia bacterium
TATTCGGTGTAATTTGTGCCGTTCTCGGGATATGGGCAATAGGTTCTATCGGTATTTTGGATTCGCTTGATTCTCTGGTAATTGCAATAGGTTTGGGTTTGCTTGCTATTTTGCTTTTCGGCGTGGTTTTACAGCTTATAGTAAACGGACTTGTATGCGCAATTTTGCAGATGAGGCTTAACAGAAAGCCGATAGGAATCGTATCGCTTATATTGTGGTTTTTGGTTATCATAGGTGCAGTAATAATAGTTGCAGTGGTGATATTTTAATTATTAAAACGTAAAAATTAATTGACAATTTTAAATTAGTGAATTATAATTATTTCGATTTCAAACTATTTGAAATCGAAATAATTTTTTTGGTGACTTATGGAGAATAAAAGGCTTTACGGACTTTTGTGCTGTCTGCATAGACAGATGAGCAGAGATAACCATAAACTCTTTTCGGAATACGGCATAACCCACGTTCAGATGCACGCAATGGTGTTTATACAGCGCGAGACAATGGAGGGCAGAAGGGTATGTCAGAAAGATATTGAAAAGCAAGTGTACTTGCGGGCTTCCGCGATGTCAACAATGCTTACAAATCTTGAAAAAAGCGGGTTTATCGTGCGAACCGTTTCCGAGGGTGACGCCAGAACGAAATACGTTACGTTGACCGAAAAGGGAAAAAACGTTTGTCTTAAAAATAAACTGTTTATGGAAAAGTGCGACGGAATAGTTCAGTCGGCACTTACCGAAGAGGAACAGGAAACTTTTAAAAACCTTTTGCTGAAAATTATGGCTGAAACCGAAAAAGAGGTTAAAAATGATTAAAACTTTACTTAAAAGCGTTAGGGAATATAAAAATTCGTCCATCCTTTGTCCCATCGTAATGGTCGGCGAAGCGGTAATGGAAATTATAATTCCTTTTTTTATGACCTTTATCGTCAGAGAACTTGAAAACCTTGCAAAAGGAGAAACTCAGTCTGTTAACGGAGGAAATATTGCTTTATATTCTTCGATTATGATTTTGTGCGCATTTTTGGCGCTTTTCTTCGGCGCTTGGGGCGGGCGGCTTGCAGCAAAAGCAAGCTGCGGCTTTGCGCACAATTTAAGAGAAGATATGTATAACAATCTTCAGACTTATTCTTTTGCCAATATCGATAATTTTTCTACTGCAAGCTTGATTACGCGTATAACGACCGACGTCAGCAACGTTCAGAACGCGTATCAAATGTGTATAAGAATGTTGGTCCGTGCGCCTGTGCTGTTTATTTCGGCAATAATTATGACGAGCATTATCGAGCCGCTTATGGCTTTAATTTTCGGCGGGGCGGCAATACTTCTCGGTACCGTCGTATCTATCTGTATGGTCAAAGTTTATCCGCATTTCAGAACTATGTTTAGAAAGTACGACGATTTAAACTCGGTAGTGCAGGAAGATTTGACCGCGATACGCGTGGTTAAATCTTACGTAAGAGAGGATAGAGAGATTTCAAAAATGAAAAGGGCGTCGGGCGAGGTGTATAAGTATTCGGTAAAAGCCGAACGCATTTTAACCGTTATGATGCCATGCGTAACGCTGACAATGTTTATAGTAAATATTTTCATTTTAACCCTTGGTTCGAATATGACCGTGGGAAATATTTCGGGCAACGTCAGCCCTTCGAAATTGCAGACGTTGATTCATTATTCCGCACAGATTATGTCCGGCGTTATGATGGTCGCTATGTGTCTGAATTTCATTTCGCTTTCAAAAGGCAGTGCGGACAGAATTTGCGAAGTGCTTAACGAAAAAACTACTTTGCCGAAACCCGAAGATCCCGTATTTGAAGTCAAGGACGGAACAGTTGATTTTGACGGTGTAAGCTTTGCCTATATGCAAAAGGCGGATGAAAACGTTTTAAAAAATATAAGCGTACATATCTCATCCGGTGAAACTGTGGGTATAATCGGTGCTACCGGTTCGGGGAAAACCTCGCTTGTGTCTTTAATTCCAAGACTTTACGACGTTTCTGACGGTAGTGTAAAAGTCGGTGGAATAGACGTACGTAATTACAATATGGATACGCTGAGAAACAGCGTCGCAATGGTTTTGCAAAAGAACGTATTGTTTTCGGGTTCTGTTGCGGAAAACTTACGCTGGGGCGACGAAAATGCAACGGAAGAAGATTTGCGCCTTGTGGCGCGCCAAGCTTGCGCCGAAGAATTTATAGACGCGCTTCCCGGAGGTTTTGATTACGATTTAGGTCAAGGCGGCGTAAACGTTTCCGGCGGACAGAAGCAAAGGCTGTGTATTGCGCGTGCAATGCTTAAAAAGCCCAAAATTATTATATTTGACGATTCAACTTCGGCAGTCGATACAAAAACAGATGCGTCTATCCGTTCCGCGCTTAAAAAGTATGCGCCCGACACAACTAAAATTATTATTGCCCAGCGTATAGCGTCAGTACAAGATGCGGACAAAATTATCGTGCTTGATGAGGGCGTTATTTCTGGTATCGGTACGCATAAAGAGCTTTTGAAAAATAATGAAATTTACCGTGACGTCTATGAATCTCAAATTAAGAGCAGCGGCGAAAAGGAGGTGGGTTAAATGGCTAACGTAAACGTTCCCGCCGGAAAAGGAATGCGTGGCGGAAAGCGTGCAAAAGCGCCAATGAAAACGCTTGGCAGACTGTTAAAATATGCCTTTTCGCGTAATAAAGTAGCAACGGTATTCGTTGTGTTCTTCGTGCTGTTGGCGTCGGTTGCAAACGTAACTGCGGCTTCGCGTGTTTCCGAAATAATTTCAAGGCTTTTAGATTATAAACCCGAAAACCATGCTGCGTTTATGAGCAATGAGATGCATACGGTTTATATGAATATAATCATAATGGGTTGTATTTATTTTGTGGGTGCCGCATCGGCGTTCACGTATAACATAATTATGATGTATATCGCGCAAGGCACGTTAAAAAAGATGCGTAACGAAATGTTCGAGAAAATGCAGTATTTGCCTTTAAAATATTTTGATACGCACACTCACGGCGATTTAATGAGTCTTTATACTAACGACGTTGACACTATGCGTCAGCTGTTGACACAGACTATTCCTCAGATTATTTCTTCTGTAATAACGATTGTCGCGATATTTGTGTTTATGGTTATGTACAGCGTAACTTTGCTTTTTGTTGTGCTGTTAATTATTGTTGCCGTCTTTTGCCTTACAAAGTTTATCGGCGGTCGTTCTGCCAAAAATTACGTAATACATCAAAAAGCTTTGGGCAGCTTAAACGGTTACGTCGAAGAAATGACCGAAGGACAGAAGGTTATTAAAGTTTTCTGTCACGAGCAAAAAGCACGCGAGGGCTTCAAAAAGCTTAACGACAACCTTAACGAGGTTGGTAGTAAAGCAAATACTTACGCTTTTATTCTGGGACCGGTCAATAATAATTTAGGTTATATTCAATATGTTTTGGTTGCGTTCGTCGGTATAATGATTATCGCATTCGGAAAAGAAATCGGATTACTGTCGATTTATTGCAGCGTTCAAAAAGCCGACGTAGCAAATAGGGTTGCCGTAATGGCGGGTATGATGGTATCCTTCTTAATGTATTCAAGGCAGTTCAATATGCCCGTTATGCAAGTATCCCAGCAGTTCAACGCAATTGTTATGGCGCTTGCGGGCGCAGAGCGCATATTTGAAATGGTTGATACCAAACCCGAAGATAGAGGCGGTGATATAACTCTTTCTTACGGCGAGTACGAAAAAGACAAATGGGCGTGGAAAAAACCGCTTGTCGGCGGTTCGTATGAGTATATTCCGTTAATGGGCGATATCCGCTTTAAGGACGTTGTTTTCGGCTATACCGACGAAAAAGTAATTTTGAAAAATATTTCTCTGTATGCCAAGCCCGGTCATAAAATCGCTTTCGTCGGCTCTACCGGTGCGGGAAAAACGACGATTACGAACCTTATAAACCGTTTTTACGATATTCAGTCCGGTGAAATCACTTACGACGGTATAGATATAAAAAGTATCAGAAAAGACGATTTAAGAAGAAGCTTAGGCATAGTTTTGCAAGATACCCACTTGTTTACGGGCACTGTAATGGACAATATCCGCTACGGTCGGCTTAACGCAACCGACGAGGAGTGTATCGAGGCGGCAAAGCTTGCAAATGCATATTTCTTCATAAAACACCTTCCCGACGGATTTAATACCGTAATAAAAGGGGACGGAGCAAATCTGTCTCAAGGCCAGCGCCAGCTGCTTGCCATTGCAAGGGCGATGGTTTCAAAGTGTCCCGTACTTATACTTGACGAGGCGACTTCTTCCATAGATACGCGTACCGAAAAGCTGATAGAGCAAGGTATGGATAAACTGATGGAGGGCAGAACGGTATTTATTATCGCACACAGACTTTCCACAGTCAGAAACAGCAATGCGATTATGGTGCTTGAACACGGCGAAATAATCGAGCGAGGCGACCATGAACAGCTCATTTCCCAGAAGGGCAAGTATTATCAGTTGTATACCGGTGCGTTCGAATTAGATTAATATAAAAGTTTAAGGTTACTTGTAATAGTACAAACTGTCAAAAACATACATTACTTTTAGGGGTTTTGTATGTTTTTTGATTTTTTGGGACTTTTATTCGGCAGAATTTTCTTTTTTACCGGCGTTGTAAAAGACGACGGTAATTTTCCTAAACCGC
This sequence comes from uncultured Clostridia bacterium, assembly GCA_947174975.1. Classification (GTDB taxonomy): domain Bacteria; phylum Bacillota; class Clostridia; order Christensenellales; family Borkfalkiaceae; genus Coproplasma. Next base: position 4,682 of record CAMWLA010000063.1, read on the forward strand.
TTTCACCTGAGGACGAAAGCAAATATCTCCGCCTTGCAAGAGAGGGCGATACCGAAGCGAGAAATATGTTAATTAAGCACAATATGCGGCTTGTCGCTCATATCGTAAAAAAATATACGGGTTCTGCCGAAACGGACGATTTGCTGTCTGTGGGTTCAATCGGACTTATAAAGGCTATTAATACGTTTCAAGACGGCAAGGGTACGCAGCTTGCCACTTATACCGCGCGCTGCATAGAAAACGAAATTCTTATGCTTCTGCGCGCGGGGAAAAAGCATAAAAACAGCGTATCTCTTTCCGAACCGGTCGGCGTAGATAAAGACGGGAACGAATTGACACTTATAGACCTTCTTTCCGAGAAAGAAGACAGCGTATTTGCGCAAGTGGAAAAAAGCATTCAGCGCGAAAAATTCGTTGCGTGTCTTAAAAAGTTTTTAACCGAGCGCGAATTTGTAATTTTGTCGCTCAGATACGGTTTAGAGGACGGAGTTGCACTTCCTCAACGCGAAGTAGCTAAAAAGCTTGGAATATCGCGTTCTTACATATCGCGCATTGAAAAACGCGCTATTGAAAAGGCAAGGGAAAGGCTTAATAAGGAAGATTTTTTTAACGATTAACTTGACATTAAACTTTTTGCGTGTTATATTAGCTGTATGAAAAATTTTGCTTTGAAAAACGGTTTATCTTACGGATATTCGTATTGCTATTACCGCAATACGTCTTTTCGCGTGGAATAAAACCGTGTAATTTAATTTTGATAAAAAGCGGTTTATCCACGGGGTAAACCGCTTTTTTAATTGCAATATTTTTCTGCAAGTGTTAAAATTATGCAAAAGGAGATATTATGAAAAACGTAATGGATACCCTCAGAGAAAGAGGGTTTATAAAGCAGACTGTTTTCGAGGATGATTTATATAAGCTTCTGGGCGAGGAAAGCGTAACGTTTTATATCGGTTTCGATCCCACGGCAGACAGTTTGCATATAGGTCACTTCTTACAGCTTATTGCTATGAAGCATATGCAAGACGCGGGACACCGTCCTATAATTTTAATAGGCGGCGGTACGGCTATGGTCGGCGACCCTTCGGGTAAAACCGATATGCGCAAAATGATGACGAAAGAAACTATCGATTATCACGTAAGCTGTTTCAAAAAGCAGATGTCTAAGTTTATAAGCTTTGAAGGCAAAAACGGTGCAATAATCGCAAACAATGCGGATTGGCTGACAAACCTCAATTATATCGATTTCTTACGCGATATCGGCGTACATTTTTCCGTAAACGAAATGCTTAGGGCAAAGTGTTTTGAAACGAGATTGGAAAGGGGACTTTCTTTCCTCGAGTTTAACTATATGCTTATGCAAGGCTACGACTTTTTAAAGCTGTTTGAAGATTACGGCTGTCAGTTAGAACTCGGCGGCGACGATCAGTGGTCGAATATTTTGGCAGGTGCAAATCTTATCCGTGTAAAGGAAAAGAAGCCCGCATATGCAATGACGTTTACCCTTTTAACGACTAGTGAGGGCAAGAAAATGGGTAAGACGGAAAAGGGCGCCGTGTGGCTTGACGAAACAAAGACAAGCCCTTACGAGTTTTACCAGTACTGGCGCAACGTTGCAGACGCGGATACGGAAAGGTGTTTAAAGCTTTTAACGTTCTTGCCTTTGGATGAAATTGCAGAGCTTGTTAAATACCAAGACGAGCGCATGAATAAGGCAAAGGAAGTGCTTGCATACGAGCTTACCAAGCTCGTTCACGGCAAGGAAAAGGCGGATGATGCTCAGTCACAAGCGCGTGCGGCGTTCGGCGGCAGCGGCGAAATGCCGGAAAAGTCGGTTAAAGTTGAAACTCCTACTATAATATCCGTGCTTGTAGCTGCGGGAATATGTACGTCAAACGGAGAAGCGCGGAGATTAATTCAACAAGGCGGCGTTTCCTTAAACGATAAAAAAGTCACCGATATCAACGAAAAGGTAAATAGCGGCGACGTAATTCATAAAGGCAAAAAAATTCACGTAAAAATTAATTTGGAATAATGAAAATTTGCATTATAGGATATTGCGGTGCGGGCAAAACAACAC
>CAMWLA010000064.1 GCA_947174975.1 uncultured Clostridia bacterium
GCCGTTTCAGTTCCGTTTTTCGTGCAAGTTGCGTTATTGTCGGAAACGTAAGTTACGAAACTGTGCTCGTGAGTACCGTTTATTAAGTCGTCAAGGCTACACGCACTGCAAAACGACATTACAAAAACCAGCACTGCCGAAACTATTGTTAAAAAGATGCGGTTCCTCTTCATTTTCTTTTTCATTTACCCCGCCTATTTGCTTAAAGCGATTTAAGCTGATTTAATATTTTTTCGCGCATTGCGATATATTTTTCAAGTTTTGCACGCTCTTCATCGACAAGCTTTTTTGGCGCTTTCGATAAGAAGCCTTGATTTTGCAGTTTGCCGTCCGCACGCGCAATTTCCGCCGTTACCGTTTCAAGCTCGGCAGCAAGCCTTGCCTTTTCCTTTTCGATATCGACGAGCTCGCCCATGGGTATATACAGCGTACATATAGGCAGAACCTTGGTGACTGCGTTTTCGCCCGCTTCCGCGGCAGAGGAAATAAATTTAATTTCCTTTGCGCCCGCAAGCTTTAAAATACTGTCTTCGTTTACGGTGATAAGGCGTTTGCTTTCCGTAGTTATATATAAGTTAACTTTTTTAGACGGCGGGCAGTCGACTTCGGTTTTGACTGCACGGACGGCCTTTATGATATCCATAATTCCCGCAAACGACTGCGCGTCCTTTTTATATGCAAGCTTTGCATTGTAGCGCGGGAAATCCTTCGTCATAATCGTGCCGTCGGCATTAGGAAGGTTTCTGTAAATTTCGTCGGTGACAAACGGAATTATCGGGTGCAGAAGCTTGAGAGAATTTTCAAGCACGAACATCAGAACGGAAACCGCTCCGCTGCGCTTTGTCATATCCTCCGACTTCAACACGGGTTTAACAAGCTCGATATACCAGTCACAGAAATCAGACCACATAAAATCATATAAAATCTGACAAGCTATACCTAGTTCAAACTTGTTCATCGCAAGGGTAACGTCACGTATAACCGATTGCAAGCGGGAAATTATCCACTTATCCGCCGGCATAAGCTTCACATCGGATATTGGTTTGATTTCAACGCCCTCCGCGTTCATAATAACGAAACGGCTTGCGTTCCAGATTTTGTTCATAAAGTTACGGCAAGCTTCAACTTTTGCATCGGAATAACGCGTATCGTTTCCTGGAGCAACGCCTTGCAAAAGCGAAAATCTTAACGAGTCGGCGCCGTACTTGTCGATGACGTCAAGAGGATCAACACCGTTGCCTAAGCTTTTTGACATCTTTCTGCCTTGTTCGTCGCGCACAAGTCCGTGGAAAAGTACGTCCCTAAAAGGCACGGCACGCATATGTTCAAGCCCCGAGAAAATCATTCTTGCTACCCAGAAGAAAATTATGTCGTAACCCGTTACGAGTACGTCACCGGGGTAGAAATATTCAAGATCGGAAGTGTCTTCGGGATAACCGAGAGTCGAAAACGGCCATAATGCCGACGAGAACCACGTATCGAGAACGTCCTCGTCTTGCGAGAGATTTTTACTTCCGCAGTGCGGACAAACCTTTACGTCGGTTTTTGAACAGATTTCTTTGCCGCAGTCGCCGCAGTACCAGACTGGTATTCTGTGTCCCCACCAAAGCTGACGGGAAATACACCAGTCCTTTATATTCTCCATCCAGTTGTAATATATTTTTGCAAATCTTTCGGGAACGAAAGATATCTTTTTATAAGTAACCGCGTCAATTGCGGGACGAGCTAATTTTTCCATCTTGACAAACCACTGCCTTGAAACGAGCGGTTCGATAGTAGATGAACAACGGTAACAATGCCCAACGTTGTGCGTATGGGGCTGTATTTTTACGAGATAGCCGTCTTTTTTCAGTTCTTCAACAAGCTGCTTTCTGCACTCGTATCTGTCAAGCCCTTTAAACTTGCCGGCATTTTCGTTCATAGTGCCGTCGTCATTCATTACGCGGACCATAGGCAGATTGTGGCGCAAACCGACCTCAAAATCGTTAGGGTCGTGCGCGGGGGTAATTTTAACTACGCCCGTGCCGAATTCCATATCTGCGTGTTCGTCGCCGACAACGGGAATTGCTTTGTTGACAATAGGCAGAATTACGTTTTTGCCGATTAAGTGCTTATAACGCTTGTCTTCGGGGTTTACTGCAACCGCCGTATCGCCGAACATAGTTTCGGGGCGGGTTGTCGCAACTTCGAGAAAGGTATCCTCCCCCTCGACAAAATATTTGATATGCCAGAAATTACCCGCTTCTTCCGCGTAGTTTACTTCTTCGTCGGAAAGGGTGGTTTTACAGTCGGGACACCAATTTATTATACGGCTTCCCCTATAAATGAGTTTCTTATTGTAGAGGTTAACGAAGACTTCCCTTACCGCTTTGGAGCATTTTTCGTCCATAGTAAAAGTCAAACGCGACCAGTCGCAAGATGAACCGAGTTTTTTAAGCTGCTCGACAATCCTCGAACAGTACTTATCCTTCCACGCCCATACACGCTTTAAAAACTCTTCTCTGCCGAGAGACTCTTTCGTCAAGCCTTCTTTCCTGATCTGCTCAACCACTTTTACTTCGGTTGCTATCGATGCGTGATCGGTACCCGGGAGCCACAACGTGCAATAGCCTTGCATACGCTTGAAGCGCACTACGGCGTCTTGCATTGTTTCATCCATTGCGTGACCCATATGCAACTGACCCGTTATGTTGGGCGGAGGCATCATTACCGTAAAAGGAACCTTGTTATCGTCACGCACAGCTTTAAAGCAGCCGCGTTCCTCCCAGTCCTTATACAGTCTGTCCTCAAAAGCTTTCGGGTTATAAGTTTTCTCCATTATATACCTCTGAATATTTATACAATTTTATTATAAACCAAAACCCCTTAGTTGTCAAATATAACTTTAACCCGCATACTATGTATTATTAAATTTTTAAAATCAAAAGGAGAAAACTTTGAAAAAATTAATTTCACTTATAACCGCCTCGCTTGTAGCACTGGCAATACCTTTCACTTTTGCCGGCTGCGGCGGAAAGGATAAAAAGACGATTAGAATTAACGAAGTAACTCATTCGATATTCTATGCTCCCCTCTACCTTGCCGACGCGCTGGGCTATTTTAAAGACGAAGGGTACGACATAACTCTTACCAACGGCGGCGGCGCGGACGCAACTATGGCGGCAGTGCTGTCCGGCGGCGCGGACATAGGCTTCTGCGGACCCGAAGCTGCAATTTACGTAAATAAAGGCGGCAGCGACGATTCACCAAAGGTATTCGGCCAGCTCACAAAGCGCGACGGAAGCTTTTTGGTGGGCAGAACCGCTCAACCTAATTTCAAATGGTCCGACTTGAACGGCAAAGAAATTCTTGCCGGCAGAAAGGGCGGCGTTCCCGCAATGACTTTCGAGTACGTTATAAAGGGCGGAAACATCAACTGCACTTTGAACTACGACGTAGCGTTCAATATGATGACGCCCGCTTTTGAGAGCGGCATCGCCGACTACTGTACTATGTTCGAGCCGACCGCTTCCGAATACCAAGCGCAAGGCAAAGGCTATATCGTTGCTTCCGTAGGTCAGGAATCGGGCGAAATCCCCTACACTTGTTTTATGGCTAAACAAAGCTATCTCAAGAAAAACAGCGAAGCCGTAGAAGTGCTTTTGAGAGCCGTTACGAAAGCCGTTAAGTACATTAACACTACCGACAGCGAAACGGTTGCCCAGTACCTTACCCCCTACTTCGACGGCACGAGCAAAGCTAGCATTAAGACGTCCGTAGAAAGCTATAAATCTATTGACGCTTGGGTTACGAATATGGCAATGAAAGAAACCGCTTTCGAAAAATTGCAAGACGTAATCGAGCTTGCGGGCGAGCTTGACGGACGCGTTAAATTTAAGGACGTAGTCGTAACGGATACCGCACAGAAGGTTTACGAAGAAATATATAAATAATGCTTAAATTTGAAAATATTACCTATACCTATCATACGAAAGAGGGCGAAACCACAGCCGTAAAAGATTTGTCTTTTACGGTTGAGGACGGACAATTCGTTTCGGTTATAGGCCCCTCGGGGTGCGGGAAAACCACTATTCTATCGCTTGCGGCGGGACTTTTAGCCCCGTCGTCGGGCGAAGTAATACGAGGCGGCGGTGAATTCGGATATATGTTGCAGCGAGACGCGCTATTCCCTTGGCGCAGCGTGGAAAAGAACATCTTTCTGCCGCTGGAAGTTAAAAAGCGCAACACCCCCGAAATGCGGGAAAAGGCGATTGCGCTTGCGGAAAAGTACGGACTTAAGGACTTTTTGAAAAAGAGCCCAAATCAGCTTTCGGGAGGTATGCGCCAGAGAGTTGCGCTTATCCGAACACTGTCTGCCGAACCCGACATTCTGATGCTTGACGAACCCTTTTCAGCCCTCGACTATCAGACGAGGCTTGAAGTCTGCGACGACGTGCAAGGCATTATCAAGGGCGAAAAAAAGACCGCGCTTTTGGTTACGCACGATATATCGGAAGCGATTGCGCTATCAGACAAGGTTGTGGTTTTATCGGCGCGCCCCGCAAGAGTCGTTGCCGAGCATATGATAGAATTCGGAGACGGAAGTCCTAAAAAACGAAGAGAATGTCCCGAATTTTCACAGACTTTCGAGATACTGAGAAAAGAACTCGGCATATAATGTATTAGTATGTTTACCAAGGATACACCTATGAAAAACAAGAAAGACAATAATTTCTCAAACGAACATAAAGCGTATCTGAGAAAAGAAAGAAATAAAAAGATAATAATTACCGTTTCGCGGATACTCATTCTCGTACTTATTCTGGGAATTTGGGAGCTGTGCGCGCAAGCTAAGGCAATTGACCCGTTTATTACGAGTTCGCCGTCGCGCGTTATCAAGACGATAGGCGACTTGTACAAGAACGGAACGCTGTTTTACCATATAGGCATAACGCTTGCCGAAACAATTGCGGGCTTTGTAATCGCCGTGGTTTTCGGTTATGCGGTAGCGGTCGTTCTGTGGTGGAGTGACAGTGTTCATAAAGTACTTGAGCCGTATATCGTAGTTCTCAACTCTCTACCGAAAATCGCGCTCGGTCCGTTGATTATCATATGGATAGGCACGGGCTATACGGCTATAATATTTATGACCGTAATAGTATCGGTTATAGTGTGCATAATGAATATGCTTGCGGGGTTTATCGCAGTCGACAAGACGAAAGTAACTCTTATGAAATCGATGGGCGCAAACAAGCTTACCACTTTAAGGAAGCTTATAATGCCCGCCACTCTCCCCGCGCTTATGAATACGCTGAAAGTTGCGGTAGGGCTTGCGTGGATAGGTTCGATTATGGGCGAATATATCGTATCGAAAGCGGGGCTTGGCTACCTCATCGTTTACGGCGGGCAAGTGTTTAAGCTTGACTTGGTTATGACCGCAACGTTTATCCTTTGCGTGCTTGCGGGCGGAATGTACGGTATTATTGCAGTAATTGAAAAACGGTTTAACAAATAAACCTTACGTTTAATCGTTATATCTTAATTACGTTAAGATAAATCCAACTTATCACAAATCAAACGTGAATTATATAAAAAACAGCCCGCACGTTATTAAAACGCGCGGGCTTTAAATTTACTCATCTTTTTTCTCGTCTTTTTTGTCGTCAATTTTGTCTTTCAGTTTGGATATTTCGTAAATTATAAAGCTGCCGTAAATTGCTATTTCAAGAAAGATAGCAGGCAAAAAGATATACAACACATCACTACCACGAAGATTTGCAGCAACCGCATATAAAATTATATCCAATACACAGAAAACAGCCAATAGAATTAACGCTTTTTTCATATAATCTCCTTACGACTGCTTTTAATATGCACGCGCAAAGTATACAAGGCTTTGCGCTTTTTTGCCGCATACGGCGCACTTCTTAGCAATGCCGTCGGCAATTACCCTTGCAGTTGCGTTGGTTTCAGCCTTGATTTTATCTTCGCATTCACGGCAACCGCACCAACCGGCTTTTACAAAATTGCCCTTTTCAACGCCATCGAAAATTTCGGCAAGGGTTTCGGCGGTGACGATATGACTATCGCGCCTTGCTCGCGCCGCTTCAAGCATATCTTTCTGTACGGTATTTAAAAGCGTTTTCACTTCGTCCGCAATACCGTCCAAAGAGTATTCCTCTTTGGTAAGCGTATCACGGCGGAAAATAAGCGCTTTACCCGCTTCGATATCGCGGGGACCCATCTCTATCCTCAAAGGCACGCCTTTAAGCTCCCACTCGTTAAACTTCCAACCGGGGCTTGCGTCGGTTTCGTCAAATACTACCCTTACGCCCGCCTTTTCAAGCTGCGCCTTAACTTCGACGCACTTTTCCAAAACTCCGCCTTTCTTTGCGGCGATAGGAACTATTACTACTTGCGTAGGAGCAACTACGGTGGGCAACAAAAGTCCGCGTTCGTCACCGTGAGCCATAATCAGCGCGCCTATAAGGCGGGTTGATACGCCCCAGCTTGAAGTGTAAACAAACTTCTGCACTCCGTCCTTATCCAAGAATTTTATATCGAAAGCTTTTGCGAAATTCTGACCCAAGAAGTGCGAAGTTCCCGCTTGCAAACTTTTGCCGTCCTTCATCATAGCTTCCATTCCGTAG
>CAMWLA010000065.1 GCA_947174975.1 uncultured Clostridia bacterium
CGTTTACTCCGCTGGTAACATTAACAACGGCAGAAACGGTAGCTTTTGCCGTATGCGCGGTTTTACTGATACTCGGTATCGGACTTTTTAACCTCGGCGCAGACCTTGCAATGACGCCCATGGGCAGCCACGTCGGCGAAGGACTTACAAGGTCTAAAAAAGTAATGATACTCGTTGCAGTATGTTTCTTTATGGGTTTGCTTATAACCATTGCAGAGCCGGATTTAACTGTACTTGCTAATCAAGTTAAAGACATTATGCCGGGTGAAGGTGACGCAAGCAAATGGATATTGATTATCACTGTAGGACTTGGCGTGGGGCTGTTCCTTGTAATTGCAGTACTTAAAATAATCTTCCATAGAAGCTTAGCACCTCTTTTAATGTTCTTCTATATGACATTGTTTGCGGTATCGGCTATGCTTATTGAAAGCGGTAAGGGAGGCCTTTTCCCGCTGTCTTTCGACTCCGGTGGCGTCACAACGGGTCCCATAACCGTACCTTTTATAATGGCGCTCGGCTTCGGTATCTCCACAACGATAGGCGGCCGCAACGCAAACGAAAACAGTTTCGGACTTATCGCGCTTTGTTCGGTAGGACCAATAATCGCCGTAATGCTGTTGTCGTTGACGACAAACGGCAGTTTAGGTGCATACGATACCGAGCAGTATGCAATGGAACTTGGTGAAATCGGATCGCTTATCGGTAAAAAATTAGGCGATGTGGCGCTTGCACTCGGGCTTATAGTCGCATTTTTCCTTATATTGCAGTTTACCGTCTTAAAGCTTCCTAAAAAGAAACTTATTCAAATGGCAATCGGTATAGTTTACACCTTCGTAGGACTCGTAATTTTCCTCGTTGCGGTAGAAGTCGGATTTATGCCCGTAGGCTTCCAAATCGGAAAACAGCTTGCTAAATTCAGCCCCGCGGTGCTTATTGTATTCGGTTTTATAATCGGCATGGTGGTCGTTCTTGCCGAACCCGCTATACACGTTTTAAACAAGCAAGTCGAAGAGGTAACGGGCGGCGGCGTCAAAAAAATAGAAATGCTTATTGCACTTTCGATAGCAGTAGGTATTTCAATAGGTTTGTCGCTTATAAGAACGATTTTCCAATTCTCGCTTTTGTACTATTTAATCCCCGGTTATATGATATCGCTCGGACTTTCGTTTTTCGTACCGAAAATGTATACCGGTATTGCGTTCGACTCCGGTGGCGTTGCAAGCGGTCCTTTGACTTCGAGCTTTATATTGCCGCTCGTAATCGGTGCTTGCTTCCAAGTTGAAGGCGACGTATACAGCTATGCCTACGGTGTAGTGGCAATGGTAGCAATGACGCCTTTAATCACTATCCAGATTTTGGGCTTCAAAGCAGTTGTCAGTGCAAAGGTGCGTGCAAACATAAGAATGAGACGTATTCTTTCTGCCGACGACGAGCAGATTATTTACTTTGATTAGGAGGAGTTATGGCAGAGAAAAAGTCAAATACGGCAAAAGCCTCAAAAAAAGTAAAACCTTTAACTAAAAAAAATACACCTAAAAAAGCGACAGCTGAAAGGCTGGAACTTTTGGTGACGATCGTGAATAGAAACAAAGCTGAGTATTATACCGACTTAATTCAGTCGTTTGACGTAAATTTGCAAGCTACGGTATTAAGCCACGGCACTGCGGATGCAAAAATGCTTGTGTTTCTCGGACTGAGCGAGACTGAAAAAACGGTAATTTTCAGCATAATTCAAGAAAAGAAAGTTAACGACGCGGTTGCGGTTTTGGAAGAGAAATTCAACACAATAAAAGACGGCAAAGGCATTGCCTTCACAGTACCGCTGACAAGCGTAATAGGGACGCTCATTTACAGATTTTTAAGCAATAATAGAACGCCCGTTAAGGAGGAAAAATAAAATGGATTATGAAGTAATTTTATGTATTGTAAACGCAGGCTATTCGGAACTTGTTATGGATGCCGCAAAGGAAGTAGGAGCAAGAGGCGGTACTGTTATGCACGCAAAGGGAACCGCGAATAAGGAAGCTGAGCAGTTTTTCAATATTTCTATTCAGCCCGATAAGGAAGTGGTAATGATACTCGTTCCAAAGGAAATTAAGGATGACGTTCTGCACGCCATATATAAAAATGCGGGTTTGAAAAGTGAAGGCTCCGGCATAGCGTTCTCAATGCCAGTAAATAAAGTTGTGGGACTTTCTCCCGTAACTGCGACTCCTTCCGGAGAAGAGAATAAACAAGATAAATAAATTAATACCGCTATCTCGTTACAAAGATAGCGGTATTTGTTTTAATTAAGAATGTTCTTTCACGTATTGCAGAAATTGCGGAGTCTTAGACCAGTACTTGATGCCCCAGTTTTCAAAATTCCATTCATCCATATATTCGTTGCACTCAAAATCGATATAGTAAATTTCACCGTCTTGTACAACGAAATTGGTCGGGAAGTAATCAATATTAGTGTGCGCTGCGTATAGCAAAGTGCACATACTTCGCAACTGGTCTACGTATTCTGGTTTCATTTTGTCTTGTAAAATTAAATCGTAAATCGTTTCACCGTCTATAAATTCTTTTAAAATACGTTCGGTTTTTGTATCAACGTCAATCATTGCGGGAATTTTAATGCCTATTGATTTCAATCGGTTATAGTCGTTTATTTCCGCTTGAATTTTGTCACCGAACTGATAGTAATCGCACGGCTCGTGGTGTATTTGTTTTAAAACAAATCTTCTATTTCCGTCGTGTACAAGATAGGAATATCCGCCTTTTCCTTTTCCCAACAGTTTTACTATTTCGTATTCTTTTCCGTTTACAATCATTTTTTTGCCAATCATAGCTCTTCTTAATAATATCAAAATTTTTTTCATCGGTATTGTATCATAAATTAAATTGAATTGCAATAGCAAAATTATTTCTTATATAAACGCTTTGCTTGACATTTCGGTCAAACGTAAATATAATAATATCGTTGATTAATCAACGATTGAGGCTTTTATGGAAAATATATTTGAAAACTTTACAATTACTATTTTAAAGCTGAACAAGCTTGTGCAGAAAATCAAGAATTACGAAATGCAAGAATACGGTTTAAAAACTATACACGTTATGTGTGGGTATTATCTTAACAACCACCCCGAGGGTCTTACCGCAAGCGAGCTTACTAAACTTACGCTTGAAGACAAGGCGGCAATTTCACGTGCGCTCAAAACTTTGCAAGAAAAAGGCTACGTCAGTTACGATCCTAATAAGTACAACGCAGTTATTAAATTGACGGATGAGGGTAAACACTTGGCTTCCGCCATAGGTAGCAAAGCGGAAAGGGCTGTCAGCGCGGGTAGCTATGATTTTACCGACGAAGAGCGTCAATCTTTTTATAAAGAACTCGGAACTATTGCTGCTAATCTCGAAGCCTATTACGGCAATCTTATCAAGAAATAAATCGACGGAGGTAGACTGTGAAAAAGATAATTTTAGTTTTGAATGCGCTTTTACTTGCCGCCATAATTACGCTTGACGTTTTTCTGATATTAAGTCCCAGTTTAATCTTGAAAAGCGTAACAAGCGCTTGTTTCGTGCTTGTAGGAATTATCAACTCCGCATACGCGATTAAAGTCGGAGCAAACAAAAAATTTATTATATTTATGTTTATCGGACTTGTGTTTGCAATGGCGGGAGACGTCGTTAACTACAACTCAGGCGACTTGTATTTTATCATTGGCACGGGGCTGTTTGCGCTTGCGCACGTATTCTACATAATTTCGTATTACTTTCTATGCCGTTTCCGTTTAACCGATATTATAGTTTCTGCAATAATATTCGTGCCGTCTATGCTGTTTATTACGCTTGCGCCTATATTCGATTTCGGCGGAATATTAATGGAAGTTGTCTGCGTTATCTATGCGCTTATTCTTTCGGTTATGGTGGGCAAAGCGCTCTCAAATTTGAGATCGCGTACGGACGTAAGCCAATTAATAGCTGCGGGCAGCATTTTGTTCTTCATATCCGATTTATCGCTTCTTCTTAATGTGTTCGGCAAGATACATACGATTCCCAGAATACTTTGCCTTGCGACTTATTATCCGGCGCAGTTCATTCTCGCATTTTCGATATTCGTATACGCGCTTAAAGGAATGAACATATTCAAAGCGGCTTATTGCAGAATATTTCAGACGGTATTAAAAATTGCGCTTCCGTTTTTACCTTATAAAGATCCGAAGATTATTGAAAAAATTTCTGATATTCCCGCAGTGCTTAGCGGTAAAGGTAAGAAAAAACCGCTTATCGTAACCGATAAAACTATAAAAGGACTTAATCTTACAGCTGGGCTTGAAAACAGTCTTGCAGCTAATGGAATTGAATTTGCTTTATACGACGGAGTAGTTGCGAACCCTACAACGGACAACGCGCACGATGCGCTTGAATTATACAAAGCAGAGGAGTGCGACAGCCTTATAGCTTTTGGCGGCGGCTCTCCTATGGATTGCGCAAAGGGCGTAGGCGCGCTTATTGCAAGGCCCAAAAAATCTCTTAACGATTTGCGCGGTATTTTGAGAGTAATCAAAAAGATACCTCTTTTAATTGCAATACCCACAACGGCGGGTACCGGCAGTGAAACAACGCTTGCCGCCGTTATCGTTGATGCGAAAACGCGTCATAAATACGCTATAAACGATTTCCCTTTAATTCCTCCGTATGCGGTTCTGGACGAGGAAGTAACAATGACTTTACCGCAAAAAGTTGTTTCTACGACGGGAATGGACGCGCTCACACACGCGATAGAAGCATATATAGGCAAGGGCGGCAATAACTCGACGCGCCGCGATGCGCTTGAGGCGTGCAAGCTTATTTTTGAGAACATCGAAGTATCGTTCACGTCTGCCGACAGAACGGCAAGAAAAAATATGCTTATCGCTTCTCACAAGGCGGGCAAGGCGTTTTCCAAAGCCTACGTAGGTTACGTTCACGCGCTTGCGCATTCGCTCGGCGGAAAGTACGACGTTCCGCACGGTTATGCCAACGCGGTAATTTTGCCTACGGTTTTAAGGGAATACGGAAAAGCCGTTTACAAAAAGCTTTGGAAGATTGCGGTATTCTGCAACCTTGCGGATAAAAACACGCCTTATGGCGACGGTGCGGAAATTATTATTTCAAAAATCGAAAGTTTAAACGCGGGCTTTGGAATTCCCCGCACAATTCCTCAAATTAACGAAGGGGATATTGACGAGCTTGCGGGTTATGCGGATAAGGAAGCCAATCCATTGTATCCCGTTCCCGTGCTGTGGAATAAAGACAAACTCAAACAGCTATATAAGATTATAAAAGGAGACGAGAAAATGCCCGAGGTTGATATCCCTACGATAATCGAAAGGCAGCGCGCATATTTTAAGAGTGGTAAAACGCTGAATGTAAAGCATCGTTTAAAGTATATGAAAATGCTTTATTCGGCCATCAAAGACAACCTTGATATAATTCACGACGGCTTAAAAAAAGATTTGGGCAAGAGTGAGAGTGAAAGCTATATGTGCGAAACGGGACTTACTTTAAGCGAGCTGTCCTATATGATTAAGCACGTTAAAAAGTTTTCAAGACCCAAAAGAGTAATGACTCCGCTTGCACAGTTCAAGTCGAAAAGTTACCGTTTGCCGTCGCCTTACGGAACTGTGCTTGTAATGAACCCTTGGAACTATCCCGTACTGTTATCGTTAGATCCGTTAATCGACGCAATTTCTGCGGGCAATACCGTAGTTTTAAAGCTCAGCGCATATTCTCCGAACGTTAACGAAGCTATTAAAAAAGTTATCGAAAGCGTATTTCCGCCCGAATACGTCGCAGTAATTTTCGGCGGAAGACAAGCAAACGAAACGCTTATAAATTCCAAATTCGACTATATTTTCTTTACCGGCAGTAAAACCGTAGGCAAACTTGTCTACGAAAAGGCGTCGCAAAATCTCACGCCCGTAACCTTGGAACTCGGCGGAAAAAGTCCTTGCATAGTCGACGAAACTGCTAATATCCGTCTTGCTGCAAAGCGCATAGTATGGGGCAAGTTCTTAAATCTCGGACAGACTTGCGTTGCGCCTGACTACATTTTCTGTAACGAAAAAATCCACGATAAACTTATTGCGGAAATCAAAAAGCAGATTGTAAAGCAGTTCGGTGAAAATCCTCTTGAAAATCCCGCTTACGGCAAGATAATAACAGAAAAGCACTTCACGCGCGTTTGCGGTTTGATCGACGAAAACAAAATAATTCACGGCGGAAAGAGCGACGCACAATCCCTCAAAATAGAGCCTACCGTGTTGGATAACGTAAGCTTTGACGACGCGGTTATGCAAGAAGAAATTTTCGGACCCGTTCTTCCCGTAATTACCTACAAAGAAGACAGCGAAGTTGTAAAATACGTTTCCGAAAACGATTCGCCCCTTGCGCTGTACGTGTTCTCGTCAAACAAAAAGCGCATTAAAGCGTTCACAACCGAACTCGGCTTCGGCGGCGGATGTGTAAACGACGTGGTAATTCACCTTGCAACGTCGTATATGCCGTTCGGCGGTTTCGGCGCAAGCGGACTCGGTTCGTATCACGGCAAAACGGGCTTTGAAACGTTTACTCACTATAAAAGT
>CAMWLA010000066.1 GCA_947174975.1 uncultured Clostridia bacterium
TTTTTTAACGCCAAGGAGAAATGAATTGCCCAATATACTGACGCCGTCAAATATATGGAATGATTTCGACGAAACTCTGGACGTTTCTGCCGTAACCATCGGTATAAAACGCAGACACGGAATAAAATTTGAAAGAGTGAATTTCCTCGGCAGAGAAACGGGCGAGGGAAGGGTTAAGGGTTTCGGCATATTCGCTTCAAGCGAAACTGCGCCGGCAAAGGAAACCGTAATTATTTTCCCCGACAGTTCCGACACCGTTGATGAAAACGTTCTTCGTCTTTTCGTTGAGCGCGGCTATTCCGCTTTTATGGTAGACTATCGCGGCAAATGGGAAAATGAAGAGCACTATACGGTTTATCCTTCCAATATAGATTATGCCAATACAGTGAAGTGCGGAAGATATAAAGAATTCGTTGATGAATCTGCCGACAAAACGAGTTGGTATGAGTGGGTTGCCGTCGGAATTTATGCAAGAAAGTACGTTGCCGAGAGAACGGGAAGTGAAAATATCGCCGTACTCGGAATAAGGGACGGCGGTGAAATTGCATGGAAGCTTGCCGCTGCGGCAAAATTCGCGTGCGCTATTCCCGTCTGTGCCGTCGGCTGGCTTGCTTACCTAGGGGTAAGTAAATACCGCACCGACGAACAGCAGCTCGATACCGAAAGATACCGTTTTATCGCGGGTATCGATTCCCAGGCATACGCACCGTTCGTGCGCTGTCCTATGCTTTTGCTTTGCTCTACCAACGACGTCAGATTCGACTACGATAGGGCGTACGATACGTTTTCACGTATTAACCCCGAATTTGCGAACGACAGTATTATAACCTATTCGGTGCAATGCGATGCTGCTATCGACGGAAAGAGCTTCGACGATATGATTA
Organism: uncultured Clostridia bacterium; assembly: GCA_947174975.1. Lineage (GTDB taxonomy): Bacteria > Bacillota > Clostridia > Christensenellales > Borkfalkiaceae > Coproplasma. The sequence goes on from CAMWLA010000066.1 coordinate 885, forward strand.
TGTTCCTCGGCAAGCATTTAAAGGGTAGGCAAGTATTTTTACCGCAGAGCGGTGATATAACAGTTTCCGTAGACGAGGAACAAAACCTTACTGCAACGGCGAAATTCGACGATTCGGGCGATATCGAAGAGTGCGGAATTTATATGGCAGAAGATGCTATCGATTCTTCGATAAGGGAATGGATACTCTGCGAAGATACTCAAAAAATATCAAAAAGCGAGTTTAAAACCTTTTTGAACGTTTATAAAGATACGGCAACGCTTTTCGTGCTCGCGTACGCAAAGTATGCAAACGGCTTTACCGTTTGGTCTAAAACAGCCGTCAAAAAGCTCAGCGGACGCTTTAAAAATACGTGCGATAAATGCAACGTAATGTTTAGCGCTAAAAACGGTACCGACGGTTTCTGTATTTCAGACACGCGCTCGGTTGCGGTCGGCGGAATTTTCTTTACTGGCAGCGTTGCTCTTCCACAGATAGTTACTAAGGCAAAGGGCATAGACGGAATTTATTCCGAACACGGTTTAACGACTTACCGGCTTAACAGTGCGAGGTATGCGCCTACGCGTGACAAGGTGTTGAAGATTGACGTATTCTGTGATAAAACCGCGGAAATCGTGTTTATGCTGGAAGATACCGTAGACGGCGAAACTTATAGGTACGGACAGTCCGTTATCGGCGGAGTATGGCAAAGCCTCGTAATAAAGAGTAAGCTTTTCAAAAACGTTAACGGCGTTCCTCTTACGGACTATTCGCACAACGCAAGGTTATGTATTGACTGTGAAGAAAAATATGCAATTAATAACGTAATGTGGCTTTAAAGGAATGTTGAAAGAAGTAAGAGCAAGTCTTTATAATAAAAACGGTAAAGCAAAATTAAATATTTTACTTAACGTACTGATAGCGTTCGTCATTCTCGTTCTGGCGGTTGAAATTTGTTTTTCCGTAAACTATTCGGGCGTATACGTTGTAGATAGGTCGATGAACCCAACGCTTACGGGCGCCAGCAGTGAAGACGTGATCGGCGGCGATTACGTTTATATCAACAAGCACGCTAAGCCGAAATTCCAAGATATAGTAGTGGTTTATCATAAGCAAGAGGGGTATCTAATCAAGCGCGCTATTGCTTTCGGCGGTGACAGAGTTATGCTCGTTGAAGGGCAGCTGTTTATTAAGAAGAAAGGCGAAAGCGACTTTGAACGAATTGACGAAGATTATATTTTATGTAGCGATACAAGCTTGCCGAGAAATAATTTCGGTAGTGCAGTAGGCGGAGAGCTGGTGCCGGAAGGATACTTCTTTTTGATGGGCGACAATAGAGATTACAGCGTTGACAGCCGTGAATTAGGCTGTTTTCCGCTAAGCAGCCTTGACGGAGTCGTTACCAATTGGTCAATTGAGCATAAAGGATTTTGCACGGGGCTTTATAATTATTTCAGATTTAAGCTTCCAAGCTATTTCGGGATAAAATAAACACAATAGGAGTATAAAATGAAAAGAAGCGAAGTTAAGACAGAATATAAATGGAAAGTAGAGGATCTTTTCGCAAGCGATGAGCAGTGGGAAAAAGAGTTTGCAAAGCTAGAAAAAAACATAAATTTTTCTCAATTTGCGGGTAAACTGAATGACAGCGATATTCTCTTGAAATTCTTTAAAACCGACGACGAGTTTTCAAAAACGTTTGAAAGACTTGCGGTTTATGCGTCAATGAGACACGACGAAGATTCTGCCGTTTCAAAATATGCTGCATACGATGCAAAAATTTATTCGCTTTATACTAAGTATGCAACCGAGCAAGCGTTTTTCTCGCCCGAAATGGCAAAGCAGTCCGACGAATATTTGACGTCGCTTGTAAACGATAAACGGTTTGCTGATTACGACTACGTTTTGAAAAAAATAATTAAGAGCAAGCCTCATACCGTATCCGAACAAGAAGAAAAGCTCGTAAGCTTGGCGGGCGAAGTTTTCTATAATTTCCGCGAAACTTTCTCTATGATAGATAACCTCGAAGTTCCCCTTCCCGAAATCGAGTTTGAGGGAGCAAAGGCAAAGCTTTCCCACGGCTTATACGGCATTATTTTACGTTGCGACGATAGGGATAAGAGAAAAGAGGCTTACGACAAATATTACGGCGCGTATGATTCGCTTATCAATACGATAACCGCAGCTTATACCGGAAACGTAAAATCGGACATATTTTACAGCACAGTATATAAATATAATTCTTGCCTTGAAAGAGCGCTGTTCAACGAGGACGTAGAAAGGTCTGTATACGACAATCTGCTTCATACCGTAGATAAAAACCTCAAGGTTCTGCACCGCTACGTTGCTGACAGAAAGAAAATTTTAGGCTACGATAAGCTGTACTTCTACGATATGTATACACCGCTTGTTGAGGGCGCCGAATTAAAGCTCAATTACGACGAAGCGTACGATTACGTTATAAAAGGGTTGGAGCCTCTCGGTAAAGACTATCAAGCGCTTCTGAAAAAGGGTCACGACGAAAGGTGGATAGACGTTGAGGAAACGGACGGTAAGCGCAGCGGCGCATACAGTACCGGCGCGTTCGGCGTTCATCCTTACGTGCTCTTAAATTATCAGCCAGATTTGGATAACGTGTTCACTATCGCGCATGAAATGGGGCATTCGCTTCACACTCATTTTTCAAGCCTTAATCAACCTTACGCAAAGTCGAATTATAAAATTTTCGTTGCGGAAGTTGCAAGTACGGTAAATGAAGTTCTTTTGCTTAAATATATGTTAAAGAATACGACGGACGCACATTTCAAGAAGTATATTTTGAATTACTATCTCGATATGATTCGCGCAACGCTGTTCCGCCAGACTATGTTTGCAGAGTTTGAATATGCCGCACACGATAAAGCGGAAAAGGGCGAACCTCTTACCAAAGAGGGGCTGTGTGATATCTATGCCGAAATCGGCAAAAAGTATTACGGCAAGGAAATAGAGCATGATTACAATATTTCTTGCGAGTGGGCGAGAATACCGCATTTCTATACAGCATTCTACGTTTATAAGTATGCGACGGGAATTATCTCTGCAATGAACATTGCAAACCGCATTTTAACCGAAGGCGACAAGGCGGTAAAGGACTACTTCAAGTTCCTTTCGGGCGGAAGCTCAACCGACCCCGTATCGCTTTTGAAGCTTGCGGGTGTTGACCTCTCAACGGATAAACCCTTCAATTTTGCAATGAAAGAATTTGAAAATACGCTTAAAGAATTCGAGCGTTTAATGGGAATTTAATTTACTATGGCAAAAAACAATAATACTATGCCCAATAATCTTGAAGCGGAACAAGCGCTTATAAGCTGTATGCTGATAGATAACGAAATACTTTCGGACGTCTTAGAGCAGCTTGACGATAACGACTTTTATCACGAGTCGCACCGCTATATAATTTCCGCAATGAAGATGGTTTATGCCGAGCGCAAACCAGTCGATATCGTCACGCTATGCGACAGACTCGACAGCGACGGAAACCTTGATAAAGCCGGCGGTATCTCTTACGTTACCGAGCTTGCGCAGATTACTCCGTCTTCGGCAAATTATAAATATTATCTCGATATCGTAAAGCGCGACAGCATAAATAGGAATTTAATCCGCGCTGCGGGAGAAATCGCCGCGTTTGCGAAGTCAAGCGATGATTCCGTCAAGAGTATTCAAAACGCGGAAGCGCTTATTTACGATATTTCTCGCGTGAATGACACCTCGTCCGTAAAGGATATCCGTGAGGGAACGGGGGTCGATGCGGTAATAGATAAATTTGAAAAATTATCTAAGGACAAGGATGCTTTCCGCGGCCTAAGCACGGGCTTTACGCGCCTTGATAGGCTTACCAACGGATTACAAAAATCCGACCTAATCGTCCTTGCCGCGCGTCCCGGTATGGGGAAAACGTCGCTCGCAATGAATATTGTTGAAAATGCGGCGTTGAGATGCGACGCGGTTTGTGCCGTATTCTCTTTGGAAATGCCCGAAGTTCAGATTATTCAAAGACTTTTATGTAGCTTTGCAAACGTCAGTATGGCTGACGCGCTTGCGGGCAAGCTAACTGCAAACGACTGGCGCAAGCTTGTAAAGGCGAGCGACGCGCTTAAAAAGAGCAGAATAAATATAGACGATTCCTCGCGCGTCACGCCTATGGAAATTCTCTCGAAATGCCGCAGAATCAAATCGCGCAATAACGGCAAGCTTGATTTGGTTATGATAGACTATATCCAGCTTATGTCAAGCGGTAAAGAGAGTTCGGAGCAGAACAGAACTCAAGAAGTAGCGGCAATCACGCGCGAACTTAAAATTATGGCAAAGGAACTCAACGTTCCGGTTATTGCACTGTCGCAGCTTAGGCGTATTCAGTCGGGTGAACCTCAGCTTTCCGACCTTCGTGAATCCGGTGCAATAGAGCAAGACGCCGACATAGTTATGTTTATCAGCCGTCCCGACGTAAACGTACCCGAGGAAGAGCTCGTTAAGAAAAATATCAAAAAGGGAATGGCTGACCTTATCGTTGCAAAGCACAGAAACGGCGGACTTGACAGAATACCTTTGCGTTTCAAGGGCGAACTTACAAAATTCGTTAACCCCGACCCCGAGCAAGGATATGAACCGCCTCCCGAAAATCCGGAAGCGAAGGCGTCGGATATTCCGTTCGTTGCCCCCGACGAGGCGGCTCCGTTTTAACTATGCAGACGAAAATTCTACCTATTGATAAAGCGTCATTAAAGCTTTCAAGGGATATAATTTTAAACGGCGGGACTGTCGCGTTTCCGACGGAAACAGTTTACGGTTTAGGTGCAAACGCATTTGACGAAAAAGCGGTAAAAAGCATCTTTAAGGTAAAGGGCAGACCGACAGATAATCCGTTAATCGTTCACGTTCACAAGAGATACGATATATCCAAACTTGTGTCGTTCGTTCCCGAATACGCAAAAAAACTTATAAAAAAGTTTCTCCCGGGACCTTTGACGCTTGTTTTTAAAAGTGAAAATAAGGTATCTGAGGCGGTTTCGTGCGGACTTGATACGCTTGCTATCAGGATACCGTCACACAAGGGTGCGCAAAAGTTTTTAAAATTTTTAAATTTACCTATTGCAGCGCCGTCCGCTAATATTTCAAAACACGTAAGCCCCGTAAGCGCGCAGCACGTTTTTGCTGATTTAAACGGGAAAATCGAGCTTATTTTAGAAGGCGGAAAGTCGGAAGGCGGAATTGAAAGCACGGTTTTAGACTGTACAGGCGAAGTGCCGACAATTCTGAGAAGCGGACTTGTCACGCGTGAAATGATCGAAAGCGTTACCGGAGTGTGTAACGTTTATAAAATGAAAGAGGGTGAAGCCGCACGTTCCCCAGGAATGAAGTACAAGCATTATTCCCCAAACTGCAAGACTTTGCTTTTTTCGTTTGACGAAAGAGAAAAGGCTGTCGAGGAGTACAAAAAGCAAACCGCAAAAGGCGTTAAAACTTATATAATGTGCGACGGTATGACCGCAAAAGAGGTCGGTGTCGAAAACGTATTGAATCTCGGCAACGACGAAACCGAAATTGCGTCAAATTTGTATACTAAACTCCGCGAGGGCGAAATCATAGCACAGCTGATAATTGCAATTTCGCCTAAGAAGCAAGACGGAATTATGGTCGGCGTTATGAAC
>CAMWLA010000067.1 GCA_947174975.1 uncultured Clostridia bacterium
GTAATCACCCTATATTGCTTTAATAATGAAAATTCAATTTCTTGGGACCTCGGCTGCAGAGGGAGTGCCTTCTGTTTTTTGTGAATGTGATAACTGTAAATTAATACGAAGTTTGGGTGAAAAAGAGTACCGCACACGTGCACAAGTTATGATTGATGATTGTTTATCGATCGATTTTCCGCCGGACGCATATTATCATTCGCTTAAATTCGGGGTCAATTATTCAAAACTTAAATATATTCTTGCCACGCACTCTCATATGGATCATTTCTATGCGCATGATTTTATTCTGCGCGGGTATAAATTTGCCTATTCGTTCGAGCCTTGCCTTGAAATTTACGGCAATGAAGAGGTCAAAAAGGTTTTTGACGAATGTACGGCGAGAGAGTTAAAGGAAGAAGTAAAAGCAAATTTAAAAGTCGATGTGTTAAAACCTTACGAAGTAATTAACGTAGGACAATACAAGGTAATTACTTTGCCGGCAAATCACAGTAAAGCGGAAGAAGCGCTGTTGTACTACGTCGAGAGCGCTGGGAAAGGATATTTACACTTTTACGATACCGCGCAATTAGAAGATGAAGTATTTGCTTTTTTAAAGAATAACGGCGTACACGTAAATTTAGTGTGCTTTGACTGTACTTTTGTAGAGAGAACAGGCGGTAAGACTGCTCGGCATATGGGAATACCCGACAATATGTTAATGAAACAAAAGCTAGCCGACTATGGAATTATTGATGATAAAACGAAAATTGTAATTTCGCATTTTTCACATAACGGCTGTCCGACAAGGGAGAAACTGAAAGAGATTGAAAAACAATACGGAGTTATTGCAGCTTTTGACGGGCTAATAATTAATATGTAAATAATAAAAATGAGCGGTAGTGGACCGTTCATTTTTTTAACTTTATTATCTTTTTGTTCTTGCAACTTTTACATTGTCTTCCTTGCGCGAGCGCAACTCTTTAACGGGGTGTTCACTGTCCTCATATCGGAAATCTTTCCCTAATCTTTCAATTGCTTTTTGAATTACCAAATGCGATGGATTCTTTTCGGGGTGTCCGGACATATATTTCTGATAATCAAAGAAGCGGTGGCTGTCGGGAATTTTCTTTATTTCTTTAAAATCGCGTATAACTTGCGTGTTGTCCGAAGTAAGCATAACGGTATCGGCCAAAACTTTTCTGATATAGTCCTTATTGCTTCCAAGTTTTAAAAGCTTGGGAAATTCACCGTCTCCGCATACGGATTCAAAGGTTTTATTTTCGTATTTTTTTAGAAGCTTGGCGGCAACTTTTAAGTGCGAAACTTCCATTTTGAAGTGTTCGGTCCAAATCTTTTTGATATATTCGTCGCGCTCGTCTTGCATTGCAGAATAATAGAGCCAGCACTCGCAATATTCGTGCATAACCCATTGCTCAAGCCAAGTCATATTGGGATCTTTTAAACTTTCGTATTGTGTGACGTGCGCTTCTTCAATCATTGCGATTTCAGCGTATAATTTTCTGCCTAAAGCGTTTTTGTACCACTGTGCAATGTTCATGTAGTAGTTCATGGTTTGCTGTTCTGCGGCGGTTATCGTGCTTGCAACAAGCTTGCTGTATAAGTCTGCTTTATCGGCGTCCATATGCGGCGAAACGTCGTCGGAAGGATAGCGGTGCTCGGCAACGGTAGGGCGTCCAGGCATAATCTCCGTATATTTTCCAACCAAAGTGGCCGCATCGATATTTTTATCCATTTTAAGCAAATTTGCAAAACGGTAAAGGTGGTCGAAATCTTCCAAAAGTGCAAAGTTCAAAGCCTTAATATTCGCTTCGTCATTGTCGTGCTTTGCAAGAACGGCGGTGAGATCGATTGCAAGCTGCTCGTATGCAATAGTGGTTTCAAGAATACTTTCGTTAATGGGTTTTAAACAGCTTATACGCTTTTGCTGTTGTTGCTCTTGTCTGCGAACAACGGCAAGCGCGCTAAGTATTTCCGGAACGTCGCAATGGCGTGCGAAGTTGTGCATAAACCACTGTGATTCAAACTCGGTGCCGTTCATAAGGATTACGCGAGTTTTGGTATACGGCGAAGTTTTGTCTTTATTGTAGCTTTTAGGGTACATTTTTCTCAGCGGTAAAAAGCAATTGTTTAAACTCTTGGATTTTTCTTTTATAGGATTCATTTTATGCCTCCGACTAAGTTGTATCCAATTCAAAAAAAATTTAAACTTATTATGAAAATAATTCTCTAACGCTTTTCTTTTTCGGTAATCTATGGTATATTATATATAGATATGCAAGTGTCGCCTATCGGTATGGCGTCAGCTTCCCAAGCTGATTTCGGCGGGTTCGACTCCCGTCACTTGCTCCACAAATTTAATGACCGATAAGATTTAACTTATCGGTCATTAAAATATAGAAGGCATTTATGATTGGAGTATATTTTAGCGGAACTGGCAACACCAAACACTGTATCGAATATTTAGTTAAACGACTCGACGGCAGCGGGACGTTGTATTCTGTGGAAGATGAAAAAGTAATAAAAGCTATAAAAGCAAGCGAAGAAATTGTTTTTGCGTATCCGGTTTATTATTCTAATTTACCTAAAATAGTCAGAGATTTTATCGTAAATAACGCTGAATTATGGCAAGGCAAGAAAATTTTCATAGTTGCAACTATGGGGTTGTTCAGTGGAGACGGAGCGGGATGTTCCGCAAGACTTTTTAAAAAATACGGAGCCAAGGTTATGGGCGGATTGCATATAAAGATGCCAGACTGTATCGGTGACGTTAAATTGCTGAAAAAATCGTTTAACGAAAACTGTAAAATTATAGATAATGCTGAACGCAAATTAGATTTAGCAGCAGAAAAAATTAAAGTAGGTAAATATCCTAAAGAGGGCTTAAATTTCTTTTATCATTTGTCGGGACTGTTCGGACAGCGCCTATATTTTAAGCATAAGACTAAATATTATTATACAAAAACCAAAGTAGACATCAAAAAATGTATACAGTGCGGATTATGCGTATCTTTGTGTCCTATGCACAATATAGCGTCAGAAAGTGATAAATTAACTTTCAATAATAAATGTACTATGTGTTATCGTTGCTTTTCAAACTGTCCGAAGCAAGCAATTACGATTATTGGGAAAAAAGTATACGAGCAATGTAAATTTGAAAATTATAGGCCGTAAAGTTTTTATTTGAATTAATATTTAAAACTTTAATTCTTGCTTTTAAAAATTAATATTGGTATAATATAACTATGGAAAATGAAAAGAAATGTTTTGTAGCTGTTGATTTCGTTGACGACCCTAACGTTGCGGGTTACGGCTATTGGTATATATGCGAAATTGCTGGTGTTACCGTTGGCGATAAAGTAATTGCACCGCTTGGCAAGCATAACAACTTGCAAGAGGGCATAGTGCGTCGCATAATGTTCGAGATTGAGGAAAATTCGCCTTATCCTATGTATGGCATAAAGTATATAAGAAAAGTAATTAAAGCTGATGTTTAAAATTGTTTCAAAACGAAAATTGAATTCAACCGTCACGATGATGGAAATATATGCGCCGTTGGTTGCTAAGAAAGCACAAGCGGGGCAATTTATTATTTTGCGCGTTAATGATGACGGGGAGAGGATACCTCTTACAATTGCGGGTTTTGACCGAGAAGCTGGTACCGTTAAAATTATTTTTCAAATTGTCGGTGCAACCACGGCTCTTTTAAATATAAAAAATGCCGGCGAATATATTCAAGATTTTGTTGGCCCGCTGGGATGCGCCACGCGTATAGACGGAATTAGCAAAGTTTGTATTGTTGGTGGCGGTGTGGGCTGCGCAATAGCTTTACCATTGGCGCAAAAATTGCACGAAGCCGGAGCTGAGGTTCATTCGATAATAGGTTTCAGAAATAAAGATTTGATAATATTGGAAGACGAATTCAAGCGTTGTTCTGATAAATTGACTGTAATGACGGATGACGGAAGTTACGGCGGCAAAGGATTTGTTACGGCTCCGCTCGAAGAGGCAATTAACAGCGGAGAGAATTATGATGAAGTATTTGCAATAGGTCCGCTTATTATGATGAAATCTGTTGTTGCTGTGACAAAACAAAAAAAAGTTCCGACAACCGTCTCAATGAATCCGATAATGATAGACGGAACCGGAATGTGCGGCGGATGTAGGCTTACTGTCGGCGGAAATATAAAATTTGCTTGCGTTGACGGTCCAGATTTTAACGGTTTTGATGTGGATTTTGACGAGGCGATTGTTCGCTCTGCGATGTATAAAGAATTCGAAGCGCGTGCTTGCAAAAATTGTAACCTTTTAAAATCAGAGGTAAAGTGATGGGGATACAGCCTAAAAAAAATATTATGCCCGTGCAAGACCCAAGCGAAAGAATACATAATTTTAATGAAGTCGCTTTGGGCTATAGGGAAGAACTTGCCGTTGCAGAAGCGCAGAGGTGTCTTAATTGTAAAAATAGACCTTGCGTAGAAGGTTGCCCTATTAATATTTCAATTCCCGATTTTATTTCGGAAATCAGAAATGGCAATTTTGAAAAAGCATATTCTGTGATAGCAGAAAGTTCTTCGTTGCCCGCAGTTTGCGGAAGAGTTTGTCCCCAAGAAACACAGTGCGAAAGTAAATGTACGCTTGGTATTAAGTTTGAACCGGTTGCAATAGGAAGACTCGAAAGATTTGTTGCAGATTATCATAATTCAAACAGCAAAGATACGATTAAAAGACATACCACAATCAATAAAAAAATTGCCGTAGTCGGCTCGGGGCCGTCTGGGTTGGCTTGTGCTGGTGAGCTTGCAAAAAAAGGTTACCAAGTTACTGTTTTTGAAGCATTGCACAAGGTGGGCGGAGTTCTTATCTACGGAATACCGGAATTTAGACTGCCTAAAAGCATTGTTGACAAAGAAATCGAATCGTTAAAAAGCTACGGTGTGCAATTTAAAACCAACATAGTAATTGGTAAAACGATAACTGTTGACGAACTTATGGAAGAATATAGCGCTGTATTTATCGGTACTGGCGCCGGTTTGCCTAAATTTATGGGGATTAAGGGAGAGGGACTAAACGGCGTATATTCCGCAAATGAATTTCTTACCCGTGCAAACCTAATGAAAGCATATGCAAATTCCTCTACCCCGATAATGCAAGCAAAAAACGTGGCAGTTATTGGCGGGGGGAACGTAGCGATGGATGCTGCACGAACCGCGTTGCGCTTGGGTGCTGAGAATGTGTATATAGTGTATCGGCGCTCAATGAAAGAGCTGCCCGCCCGTAAGGAAGAAATCGAGCACGCAGAAGAAGAGGGTATACAGTTTGAATTATTGCGTAATCCCGTTGAAATTATAGGTTATACTAATGCAGACAATCAAAGGGACAATAAAAACGGTTATGTCAAAGGCTTGAAGGTTCGTAAATGCGTACTTGGTGAACCCGATGAAAGAGGTCGCCGCCGTCCTATTGAAATAGAAAACAGTGAGTACGTGATCGATGTTGACTGTGTTATTGAGGCGATTGGAACAAGTCCAAATCCATTAATAAAAAATACTACGCCAAGGATTAAATTTTCCGATAACAATTGCATCGTTGTTGACGGAGCTGGCAAAACGTCAGAGGATGGTATTTATGCCGGAGGCGATGCTGTGACCGGTGCGGCAACGGTAATACTTGCAATGGGAGCGGGTAAAGCCGCGGCAATTGCAATAGACAAATATTTGTCAAAAGCGAATAAATAATTTTAAAAGTAGGAAAATATTGGTATGTTTATTGCAACAGAACTGAATGACATAATTGAATTAGCTGAAAGTATTAACGTTTATAATAACGGCGAAACGTCCGTTTATAAACAAGGAGAAACACCATATAACCAAGTTGTTGAAGGGTGGGTGCTTTTAACGGAAAATGCGCACGAAATGCCGGCATTCGGCGTAAGTTTAAACAAACAGACTATAAGTGCGATGAGCACGGGGCTTTGGGTTGAATTTGTATTTAATAAGCCGTATACGCATAATGAAATGCCGTTTGAAAAGTTACTTGTAAATGTAGAAAAGTTGTCGCAAGGGTTTAACGTTATTCGCTATAATGCGAAAGGCGGGTATAGCGGTAGATGCTACTATTTTGACCTTGTTGGCAATGATATGTCTCATTTTTATGATATTTTATCAGATTTGTAAGATTTTAATAGTATTATGTCAGACATAAATAGCAAAAGACCCGTGAAAATTTTCTTTCACGGGTAATTTAATATTAAATTTGAAATTCTCTATTTTGTAGATTCTTCTTTTGATTTCTTGTACGCGGCAATAGCTTTAGAAAGCTGGTCGGGGCAAGAGGTGTTGTTTTTACATTTTATACCCGAAAGTAAACTTTCAAGCTCGTTGATATTTCTTCCTTCAACCAACTTGCCAACGCCTTGTAAATTTCCGCTGCACCCGCCGATAAATTTTACACCGTGTATTTTGTTTTCACTGTCGACGTCAAAAATTATCTGCCTTGAACAAGTTCCTGATGTATAGTAAAC
>CAMWLA010000068.1 GCA_947174975.1 uncultured Clostridia bacterium
GATCATTATTTTATAGCTTTGGGGTTATTATCTTAACATTAATTGTTATTGTAACTACAGTATTCTGTATATATTTTGCAGCTACAACATCTGTAGAAGAAAATCATACGGTAGTAGTTTTATATTATTTAATTCCTTTTTTCGTTGCAAGCAGTATTTTTTTTGTATGTTATGCCGGATTCTTTTTAATCCAATATACTATAATTTCAGATTTAGGTATAACAGTCAGAGCGCCTTTTAGAACAATACGCAAAATAAAATGGGAAGAAATAAAAGAGGTAAGAGAAGAAAAATTTTATATTAGCGTTGATGGCGCATTTCAAACTGGTTGGATAATATTTGATGACGGAATTGATAGACCAATGAGGAATGGACTTGTAAGAAAAAATACTTATATAGTAGTTCCGAATAAAAAACGAAACAAAAAAATAATAAGAATGTTTTATGATGGTGACATACAAGGTTAAAAAAATACGGCGGAAATAAATTCCGCCGTTATTTTTTGTTGTTAATACTAAGCGCGTTCAACCGTTTTAAGGCATCTCGTGCAGACGTATCCGGTCAACGTTTTACCGTTTGATACGTAGCTTACTTTCTGAACGTTTGCTTTAAACGTTCTTCTCGTTCTTCTCTTTGAGTGGCTGACATTGTTGCCCGACGTCTGTCCTTTTCCGCATACAGTGCATACTCTTGACATATTCTACACCTCCGTGTTTATCGCTGAAAATAAAGCCGTTTACACTAAACGACATTAGTTACTATATCACGCCCGCAAAAAAAAATCAATCAAAAACGGCTGTGTTAGTTTAATTTTTTTCGTTTTTTTCAAAATAATTTCGAGGGAACGCGAAATATTCTTGCAAAATGTCTGTAAATGTAATAGAATATTATGCGGATAGGTTTTATATATGTCTGTTAATACAAGCAACGTTTACGGTAAAATTTCAATATCCGATTTAGCTATCGCAAAGGTAACTAAAAGCGCCACCCTCGAGTGCTACGGCATCGTGGATACCGTTTCGCGCCGTTTTAGGGACACTTTTGCCGAGGTTTTCAGAAAGAAATCCGCGGGCAGAGGCGTCAAGGTAGTAACGTCGGGCGACAGAATTTATATCGACGTATTCGTTGTAATCAAGTACGGCGTTTCCATTAACGCCGTTGCAGAATCGCTTAAAGAAAGCGTAAAATACAAAGTTGAAAAATTCACGGGTATGATAGTAGATACCGTCAACGTGAATATAATAGGGGTTAAATTATAAGCCGTACTTTTAGCGTACGGCTATATTTCGTTATATTTTGAATTACCTCTCAGACGAAGGAGTAATATGCAGAAATTAATAAACAGCACCGAATTCCGCAAAATGGTTGCAAGCGGTGCAAGAATGCTTGAAATTAATAGGGCCAAGGTTGACTCTCTTAACGTGTTCCCCGTACCAGACGGCGATACTGGTACGAATATGTCGCTTACCATGCAGTCGGCAATTAAGGAAATGAACGCATGCTCGTCAAACCGCTTCCAAGAGATTTGCGACGCAATTTCAAAGGGCGCATTGAAGGGCGCACGCGGAAATTCGGGCGTTATTTCATCGCAGATTTTCAGAGGAATCTGCTCCGTTTTAAAGGATACCAAGGACAGCTTCGATACCAAAACCTTTGCAAAGGCAATGGAAGCGGGCACCAAGGTTGCATATAACGCGGTATCCATTCCCAAGGAAGGAACCATTCTTACCGTCGTAAGGCTTATGAGCGAATCCGCCGGCAAGCTTGCGCAGAAAAATAAGGATTTCGTTGATTTCTTCAACGCGTTAATAGAAGTGGGCGACGAAGCGCTTGCAAAGACGCCCGAGCTGCTTCCCGTACTTAAAAAAGCGGGCGTTGTCGACAGCGGCGGCGTGGGCTTAATGACTATAATGCGCGGCTTTTTAAGCGCACTTACGGGCGAGGAAATCGACGCCGACTCTATCCCCACCGAAGCGGGTGAAAGCAAGAGTGACGACGATATGTTCGGCGACAACTCCGATATCATTAACCTCGATTTGGGCGATATCGAGTTTGCTTACTGCACCGAATTTTTCATTATCCATATGAAGCAGATGACTACCCTTGCCGATATCGACAAGCTCAAGGAAAAGCTTATGAGTATAGGCGACTCGGTAATCTGTATCGGCGATTTGGAGATGGTCAAGGTTCACGTTCACACCAACACTCCCGGTATTGCGTTAACTTACGCTTTGGAGCTTGGCGAGCTTGACAGACTTAAAATCGAAAACATGCTCGAAGAGAACCGCGCGCTTAAAGCTAAGCTTGAAGCGGAAAAGAAAGAGATGGGCATGCTTGCGATCTGTGCGGGCGACGGAATTGAAGAGATTTTCAAGGACTTGATGTGCGATAGGGTAATGAAGGGCGGTCAGACGATGAACCCTTCGGCACAGGACATTGCGGACGCGGTGCAGAAAATCAACGCCGCAAACGTGTTCGTGTTCCCCAACAACTCAAACGTAATTCTTGCTGCTGAGCAAGCAAAGGCGCTTGTCAATAACCGCACCATTCACGTTATTCCCACGAAGAACGTTCCACAAGGCTTTTCGGCTGCGCTTGCGTTCGACCCCGAAGCTTCCGTACCCGAAAACAAGACGAATATGACGCACGCTATTGATAACGTTGCGTCGGGTATGGTAACCCACGCCGTAAGAGATACGACGATGAACGGCTTTAAATTAAAGGTCGGCGATATGATAGGTCTTGACAACAAGCGCATACTTGCAAAGGGCGATAACGTTGCGGACTGCACGCTTGCACTTTTAAAAGCGCTGAAAAAGAGCGACCACGAAATGATTACTCTCTACTACGGCGAAGACGTCAAGGAAGAGGAAGCAAACGAGCTTCAGGCAAGAGTTCAAGAGGAATTCCCCGACTGTGACGTGGACTGCTTGTATGGCGGGCAACCGGTTTATTATTATTTAGTATCGTTAGAGTAACACAATTTTGAAAAATCAAGGAAGACGCAAGTCTTCCTTTAAATTTAATTATGCAATTAACTGAATTAAGGTTCATTTCCGAAAAGCGGGAAAAGGACTTCAATAAACTTAATATATATACGGTGACAGAGCTTGTAAAACACTTTCCGCGCGACTACCTCGATTTAACGCACGTATCGCTGTTGCGCGACGCGTATCACAACGACGTTATGCTGACGCTTTGTGAAGTTTTGAGTGTTGAGCTTAACCGTTACGCCCGCAGACCTTACGTCAAGGCTATGTGTATGCAAGGCGGGTATATGTTCACCGCGATTTGGTTTAATCAGCCGTACGTCGCAACGAAGCTGAAAAGGGGGGAGTATCTCTTCTACGGCAGAGTGCAGAATAAGTACGGTATGGGCTATTCTATGATTAACCCCTCTTTCGAGCCGGCGGACGAAGCCAAAAGGCTGAAAGGGTTAATTCCCGTCTATTCGCTTTCGGGTACTTTGACGCAAGGCGTAGTGAGAACGGCAATAAAACAAGCTCTTTCGAAAATCGTCTTTAACAGCGCTATTCCCGAGCAGTTACAAAAAAAATATTCCTTAATGTCTCTTAAGGACGCGTATAAAAAAGTGCATTGTCCGGAAAATTCCGCGGACGTAAAAAACGGTTCGGAGCGCATTGCCTTGGAAGAATACTTCTTGCTTATTTCGGCTTTCAAGGTAATCAAGGGCGGGCGCGACGACGCGCGTTTGAACCATTATTCCGTTACGCGTGAGCAGTTGCAAGAGTTTATTTCGCGCTTTCCGTTCGAGTTCACCCAAGGGCAGAAAAACGCGGTTGAAGAGGTGTTCAAAAATGTGACCTCACCGCACAAAATGAATCTTTTACTGCAAGGCGACGTCGGAAGCGGAAAAACCGCAGTCGCGCTTGCGGGAATTTATATGGCGGTAAAGTCGGGCTATCAAGCGGCGATGATTGCACCTACCGAAGTGCTTGCGCGGCAGAATGCGGCTTTAATCGAAAAGTACTTCCCCGATTTTAAATCGTGCGCGCTCACGGGTTCAACCCCGACAGCCGAAAAGAGGGAACTCAAAAAGGGCATTTCTTCGGGTGAAATAAGTATCGTCTGCGGAACGCACGCGGTTATACAAAACGACGTCGCGTTCAGAAATCTTGCCTTTACCGTGTGCGACGAACAGCACCGCTTCGGCGTGGCTCAGCGCGCTTCGCTTTCGGATAAGGGCGAGGGGTGCGACGTACTCATTATGTCGGCAACGCCGATACCGCGTACGCTTTCGCTCATTTTCTACGGTGATCTGGATATCGTAACTATTAAGGACAAGCCCGCCGCCCGCCGCGAAATTCTCACGTCGATTATTCCCGAACGCAAGATGGCGGATATGTATAAATACGTTGCCGAGCAAGCAAAGATAGGGAATCAGACCTATTTCGTATGCCCCAAAATAGAGGGCGACGACGAGGGAACGGTGGCGTCCGTTACCGAGCTGTACGAGGAATTGAAAACTAAAATGCCGTCGGTGCGAATTGCTTTATTGCACGGTAAAATGAAGGATAAAGACAAGAACGCGATAATGTCTGCGTTCAAGGCAAAGGAATACGACTGCCTTGTTTCAACTACCGTAATCGAGGTCGGCGTGGACGTTCCCGACGCAACCGTTATGATAATCTACAATGCGGAAAGGTTCGGACTTTCCCAGCTGCATCAGCTTCGCGGCAGAGTCGGCAGAGGCGACAAGCAGAGCTACTGTTTCTTGCTTGCGGGTACGGATACGGAAGAGGCGCGCGCTCGGCTTACCGTTATAAAGACGAATACCGACGGCTTTAAAATTGCCGAAGAAGATCTGAAGATTCGCGGCGGCGGCGACTTTATGGGCACCCGCCAAAGCGGAAAAATGCTGGGCGATATCAGAAATCTCAAATTCCCCGTCGAAGTAATATTCACGGCAAAGGCAATTTCGGACGAAGCTTTTTCGGGCTTATTCGATACGCGCAAGCTTTCCTCGATAGCTTCCGCAAAATACGAAGAACTCAAAAACATAACTTTAAATTAAA
This sequence comes from uncultured Clostridia bacterium, assembly GCA_947174975.1. GTDB lineage: Bacteria > Bacillota > Clostridia > Christensenellales > Borkfalkiaceae > Coproplasma. The sequence continues at coordinate 5,037 of CAMWLA010000068.1, forward strand.
AATTTTATAGGTTTACCGAACAAATTCCCTTTTACGGTGTATATATAAATGGAGGGCTAAATTTATGAAATTAATTAAAAAATCGGTTGTAGCCATTATTGCGGTTTTCGCCTTGCTTTTAAGTTTTGCTTTATGTGCTTGTACTGACGAAAGTGAAGTAAACATAATCGAAAACGGAAGAAATGAATCGTACGTTTCGCGGTATAACGTTTCCGACGTTACGTGTATTTACCCTCATTGGGGTGTGGACTTGATTTGCGAATTTGAAAACGCTACGGTTGAAATGAGCAATTATTCCGATAAGGCAATGATAGTATTTTATAAAGACGATAAGATACAGAATTGCGAAAATTTTTCCTATTATAAAGGCGGAGAAGCGGATGACTACGGAAAATATTTTAAAGCGTTGCACAAGGATTTGCCCTTAAAATATGAAGGAAGACAGTATTTTTATTGGATGCCCGTTAACGGTTGGTCATCTGAAAACGAGGTGATTGACGATTATATTACTTTTACGGCGAAAGTAGGCAAAAATATAGTCGGCTACGCCGTATTATACGTTCATGCCGTCGGCGAAAACGGAAACGGCACCGTTCTTGCCGATATGGAGTTTCCCAAAATAGACGGCGAATATCAGAAAGTAAGCCCAAAAACAGTCGATAAGAAAATAAAAGAGGTTATAGAAGAACACGAAAATTTAGTTAAAGATAGGGGCGATGAAGCTGGCGTTTTTTATACGGTAACCGAAGCGTATGAAAAAGGTTTTCTCAACCTTGAACAAATAAAGAGTATTGCATATTATCAAAACGGCGGTACGGCAATGAATGAAGAAACTATGGGTGAGAATTATTCGCCGTTGTCTATTGAATATCCGAGCGAGGAAACAGAAAAAGCGATAAAAAATTCTTTTTACAATTCCGATCTTTGGAAGCCGTATGAAAATTATTATACGGTGTATGATATCTACAATATGTATTTAGGAGTATGTGGCAATACAATTGCATTGCATATTGGCGTTAGGGGTGAAAGTTCCAACGATATAGTTTGGGAAGAAAAAATCGAAGGTATAACACTTAATTATAGCAACGGATCAAGAATTTTAGTTTTTGTAAAATAATAGATTAACAGAGCGGACGGTTGATACCGTCCGCATTTTTGTTTTTGAAAAGTTACGTTAAAATAATTGACAAGCCTACCAAGTTTTGTTAAAATAGCAGTTGCTACGCTGGAATACTATGTAGTATTATGCAATTTGACCGCACGGTTTTATTACATAATTATATAAATATTATCAAATCACGAATTTTTTCGTCGTAAGCGCGTGCGCGCTTCGGTACGACACGAGTACCGAAAAAATTGTGAATAGATTTTGTTTTTTCGCTCCCGATATTTTAAGGGTAATACGGGTAAGAAATATATTCCACAGACCGCAAGGTCGAGTAA
>CAMWLA010000069.1 GCA_947174975.1 uncultured Clostridia bacterium
ATTTCACGCACCGCGAAAAACGGCGAAAAAACGCTGAAATTCGATATGTCGCTACTTCCCGAAAACGCGGTAATCAGATTTAAACGCGACGGCGATAAATTCAAAAAATTCGGGGGCGGAACGAAGAGCTTGGGCGACTTTTTCACGGACAGAAAAATTCCGCTTTGGGTGCGCGGCTTCATTCCGCTGATTGCAGTAGACAATGAAATTCTTGCGGTGTGCGGAGTGGAAATTTCCGACAAAATCAAGGTTACTGAAAACACGGAAAATACGGCGTATATCATAAGCGGTGACTACGTGCAGTAAACGAAGAATATTTTGCTGAAAATCAGCCATATTAATTTCAAGGAGATTAATATGGTAATTGCAAATATAATTTCTTACATTCTCGTAATCGTAGGTGCGTTGAACTGGGGACTTTACGGAATTTTCAACTTCAACCTTGTAAGCTGGATTTTCCAAGGACCCCGCAGTGTAGGATCTATCATAGTCTACGTTGTAATTACGCTTGCTGCGGTTTGGCTTATCATTTCGCCGATTATATCTGGCTTTGGTTTACGCCTCAGAATGAAAAAGGATAAAATGGAAGAAGTTGTTTAACGCTTTCTTCGTACGGCGGGTGCTTCTAAAAAGCACCCGCCGTATTTTTTATATAAAACAATTGCTATATAAACGGCTTTTGTGATATAATCGATTTAGGAAATTTTAAGGTATAAATTTATGAAGAAAAAACTTTTGCTGTTGATTTTTGCACTCGTCTGCGTTTTGAGTTGCGCATTCGGCTTTGCTGCGTGCGGCGGTAATAAGGACGGTCACACTGTACATACGTACGACAGAAAAAGCATAGAGCGGCAGTACTTAAAATCGGAAGCGACTTGCACGCAAAAAGCCGTATATTATTACTCTTGCAAGTGCGGAAAAATAGGGGAAGAAACCTTCGAATATGGTAAGCTTGCGGAACACGTTTTCGGAGAATACGTTTCGGACGACAACGCAACTTGTGTAAGGAACTGCACGGAGACGGCGACTTGCGAAAACTGTACGACAACCCGCATCAGAGAGATTCCGGGTACTAAAACACAGCACGTTTTCGGAGAATTCGTTTCGGATAACAACGCAACTTGTATAACAAACTGCACGGAGACGGCGGTTTGCAAGAATTGCACGACAACCGACACCCGAGAGATAGAGGACAGTAAAATCGGTCACAGCTTTGTAATATACGTTTCAAACGGCGACAGCAGTTGCACGAGCAACGGTACTGAGACTGCAACTTGCGAATATTGCACTGTAACCGATACGCGAGAAACTGCCGACGGCAAAAAGGACCACGTTTTTAAAACTTACGTTTCCAACAAGGACGGCAGCTGCACGAAGAACTGTACCGAAACGGCAAAGTGCGAAAACTGCACCGCAACCGATACGCGCGAGATCGCCGACAGTAAAATGCACGAATTTTTAACGTACGTTCCGAATAACGACGGCAGCTGCACGCAGAACTGCACGGAAACGGCGGTATGCGAAAAATGCGGCGTAACCGATATCCGCGAAATAGAGGACAGTAAGGTTCATTCGTATGTCGGCAAGGTATGTGAAATCTGCGGTGCGGGCTACGTAACTCAAGGGCTCGAATACGTATTGAATTCCGACCGCGTAAGTTACAGCGTTAAAGGTAAAGGCAGCTCGACCGATTCTGAAATTTATATTCCGGCAACGTATAAGGACTTGCCCGTGACTGGTATAGTCGGCTATGCGTTCGGTACGTGCGACCTACTCGAAAGCATTTTTATCGGCGCAAACGTGACGAATATCGGCACGCAAGTGTTCCTCGGCTGCGGTTTGCTTGAAAGCATAACCGTTGCGGAAAGCAATAAGAATTACAAGAGTATAGACGGAAACCTTTACAGCAAAGACGGAACGGTTTTGGTAAGGTTCTCGGCGGGCAAAGCGCAGACGTCGTTTACCATTCCCGAGGGAGTAGTAAGTATCGGCGACGACGCGTTCAGAGACTGCCCTAAGCTCACCGAAATAACTGTTCCTAAAACTGTAACGGGTATCGGTGCCAGAGCGTTTTACGACTGCAACGGACTTATGAATATAACCGTTTCGAAAGACAATATGCGCTTTAGGAGCGTGGGCGGCAATTTATACAGCAAGGACGGAACCGAGTTTATTCTGCACCCGACGGGCAAAACCGAAACCGCATTTACGATAGCCGACGGCGTTAAGAGTATCGCAGATTATGCGTTTAATTCTTGTTTCGCTCTGACGCAAATAACAATGCCCGAAAGTGTAATCGGTATCGGAGAGGGCGCGTTCTTCTCTTGCGTAAATCTGACTGATATCAATATCCCCCACGGCGTGACAAGTATTGGCACTAAAATCTTTTACAACTGTACTTCGCTTACGAACGTAACCGTTCCCCACGGCGTGACAAGTATTGGCGATTACGCATTTTTCCATTGTGAAGATCTCGTAAGTATCACGCTGCCCGAAAGTGTGACGGATATAGGTTTAGGCGCCTTCGGCGGTTGCAGCTCGCTTGAAACCGTTTACTTCGGAGGTTCGGCGGAGGACTGGGATAGAATTGAAATCGGGCAAAGCAATTCTTCACTGGCAGACGCAATAATTCATTATTCCAAAGATACGCACGAGCATATTTTTGACGTAAAAGCCGCAAAACGCGGGTTTTTAAAATCGGAAGCAACTTGCGTAATGAAAGCCGTATATTACTACTCTTGCAAATGCGGAGAAAAAGGGGAAACAACTTTTGAATACGGCGAATTGGCTGAACATAGTTTTGTAAATTACGTTTCGGATAATAACGGAAGCTGTACGGCAAACTGTACTGAAACCGCAACTTGCGAAAAATGCGGAGCAGTTGACGTCCGCGAAATCGAGAACAGTAAAGTTCATTCGTTTGCTGAAGGTATATGTACCCTCTGCGGTTCAGTGTATACGTCAAAAGGACTTACTTATACATTGAATGAGGACGGTGTAAGCTACGGTTTAAAATATAGCATTAATGTAACGGATACCGAAGTGTATATCGCTTCAACTTATGAAGGTTTGCCCGTTACGGTAATAAAGGAATCCGCGTTCAGAGGGGCTAATGTCACGCGCGTAATTATTCCGGAGGGTGTGACGGCGATTGAAAGAATAGCGTTCTCGGGAAGTACCGTGCAAAGTATAAAAATCCCCGCAAGTATTGAGAGTATCGATACCTTTGCGTTTTTAACTTGCCATTCGCTTACGGATATAACGGTGGACGAAAACAACGCACACTATAAGAGCGTGAACGGAAATCTGTATACCAAAGACGGCAAAACTATTCTTCAATATGCGATAGGTAAAGAGGAAACTTCTTTTACCGTTCCGCAAGGTGTTACGGCTATCGGTGACTGGGCATTTTTCTTCTGCAAGACGCTTACCGAAATAACTTTGCCCGACGGTTTAAAAAGCATAGGCGACAATGTGTTCTTCAACTGTACGAAGCTTGAAAGTATTAACATTCCTGCGGGGGTTACTTCTATCGGAGAGTGTGCATTTATAAACTGCCAGTCGCTTACAAGTATCGATATCCCCGAAGGCGTGACGACCGTCGGAGAGCGTGCATTTACGAATTGCCTTTCGGTTACCAGCATAACTATACCGGTTAGTTTAACCGCTATTGCTAAAAGTGCATTCTCGAATTGTACGGCGCTTGAAAACGTGTATTACAGTGGCGCGGAAGCGGACTGGAACAAAATAGATATAGCTGACGGCAATAATGTTTTGACGGATGCAACCGTATATTACTACTCAGAAACTCAGCCTACGGAAGCGGGTAATTTCTGGCATTACGGCGAAAATAACGAAATTACGATATGGTAAAATAATTTAACGAAACGGCAAGGCACATTTAATGCGCCTTGCCACATTTTATGCAATAAAAATTATTGCCATAAGCGACGGGTTTGTGATATAATAAATTTACTGTATCCTTGAATGAGGTAAACTATGAAGAAGAAGTTTTTACTGTTGATTGCGGTGCTCGGCTGCGCTTTGGCTTGCGCGTCGGGCTGTGCTTCGTGCGGAGACAAAGAAGAGGAGCACAAGCACGTCTATAACAGAAAAAGTATAGAGCAACAATATATGCAATCCGAAGCTACTTGCACGAGGAAAGCTTACTATTATTATTCTTGCAAATGCGGCAGAATCGGCGCGGAAACCTTTGAATACGGCAAGCTTGCCGACCACGAATTCAAAAACTACGTTTCCAATAATAACGCAAGCTGTACGCACAACTGTACGGAGACGGCGAAGTGCGAAAACTGTATTGCAACCGACACCCGCGATATTGCCGGAACGAAGTTGCCCCACGTCTTTATTACTTACGTTTCCGACGACAACGCAACGTGTGCGAACGACTGCACGGAAACGGCAAAGTGTGAAAACTGCGACACAACCGAAACGAGGGATATTTTCAATACGAGACTTCCGCACGTTTTCGGCGAATACGTTTCGGACAATAACGGAACTTGCGTAAGCAACTGTACGGAAACGGCAACTTGCGAAAACTGCGACGCAACGGACACACGCGAAATAGAGAACAGTAAAACCGCGCACAGCTTTATAAATTACGTTTCCGACAAGAACGGAACTTGCACGAAGAACGGTACCGAAACGGCAACTTGCGAATACTGCACGCATACCCATACCCGCGAAATGGCGGACAGTAAGCTGCCGCACAATCTTAATCTTTTCGTTGCCAACGGCGACGCGACGTGCGCCCACGAAGGCACGGAAACGGCAACTTGTATCGACTGCGGCGAAGTCGTTACCCGGGATATTCCGAACAGTAAACTTCCGCACGCTTTCGAAACCTACGTTTCGGACAATAACGGAACTTGCTTTAAAAACTGTACCGAGACGGCTAAGTGCGAATTCTGTACGGCAACCGACACGCGCGAAATTCCCGGCACTAAAACGGAGCATACTTTTGTAAATTATGTTTCCGACGGAAACGGAACTTGTTATAAGAACGGCACGGAAACCGCTACTTGCGAATTCTGCCCTTCAAAGAATACCCGCGAAAAAGAGGATAGCAAAATTCACTCTTACGTTGACGGCGTATGCGGAATATGCGGCGAAAACTACGCAACGCAAGGGCTTGAATATACCTTGAATGACGACAAGGCAAGTTACAGCGTATCGGGTCAAGGCAGTGCAACCGATACCGCGGTTTATATTCCCGCGGTGTATAAAGGTTTGCCGGTGACGGCTATCAAGGACGACGCTTTTAATGCTTTGCTTGAAAAAATATTTATTCCCGACAGCATTACCGACGTTAATGCGTCTGCATTTATAAGCAGCGGTTCGCTTGAAAGCATAACCGTTGCCGCAAACAATAAAAATTATAAGAGCATAGACGGTAATTTATACAGCAAAGACGGCACGGTGCTTATTACTTACGCCACCGGCAAAAAACAGTCTGTATTCTCTATTCCCCAAGGGGTAACGACTATCGTCGACGACGCGTTCAGAAACTGCAGACTGCTCAAGGATTTAGTTATACCCGACAGCGTTACCGACCTTGGTTCGAAAGTGTTCCTCGGCTGCGGTTTGCTTGAAAGCATAACGGTTTCGGCAAACAACGCGCATTACATGAGCATTGACGGCAATTTATACAGCAAAGACGGCACGGTGTTATTAGAGTATGCCTCGGGCAAACACGAAGCTTCGTTCGAAGTTCCCGCAGCGGTGGTAAGTATCGGCAAATATGCGTTCCACAGCAGCAGCGCATTGACAAGCATTACGCTTCCCGAAGGATTGACGGATATCGGCTTCGGCGCGTTCCGTTATTGCAGCGGCTTGACGGAAATAACTATACCCGACGGCGTGACTCAAATCGGCGACGAAGCATTTTACGGTTGCAGCGGTTTAACTACGATAACTATACCCGACGGCGTGACTCAAATCGGCGACTGGACGTTCTGGGGGTGTAGCAGTCTGGAAAGCATAGTTATTCCCGACACGGTTGTAAGAATAGGTAAATATGCGTTCACAAATTGCAATGCGCTCGGCTCGGTATATTACCGCGGAACGGAGGAAGATTGGAACAGTATCCAAATTATTTTCGGCAATTACGTACTCGATAGCGCAACCGTTTATTACTATTCGGAAACCCAGCCCGCGGGTGAGGGGAACTTCTGGCACTACGGCGAAAACGACGAAGCCGTCGCTTGGTAAAATCCCGCGGAATATTGCAAAATAAAAATTTGTATGGTAAAATAAAACGATGAGTAAATGGGTAACGGTTTGGGGCAACGCGACTTCGATTGCGGAGCATCGCCCCGAAACTTATGCTAAGAATATTACCTTGCGG
>CAMWLA010000070.1 GCA_947174975.1 uncultured Clostridia bacterium
ACCGAGGACGGCAAAACCGTGAACTATATAATGTTCTTCCCCGAAAGCGACAGCGGCGTCAAGGTTCTCGTAACCGACGACAAGGACGCAACCAAAGCCGATGCGGAAAAGAACAACAGCGTTGTTCTCGGCTGCAACAAAATCAGTATAAAATTCGTACCTAACGAGGAGTTCCCCGAAACCGAAAAGCTTAACGGCGGCGAATACGGCGTAGTTATCGGCTGCGTCGACAATGACGGAACCAATAACGTGGTTACGGGCAGAATGAAAAACGTCGGCGGAAATTACGCAAAGTATTCTTCTTCGTCAACAACTCCCGTATATCCCTTGATTTTCAACGCTGAGTTTGACAAGGAAGAAGCTTCAACCCAAGCGGACGGTAACGATACCGCAAGAATGGTATTATATTCACTCAATAATCAGCAATTCCTTATTAAAGATTCAAGATTAGAGGGCGACAACGACTACCGCCTCGGCGGAACCGTTGAGGACAATACCCCCGCGGTAATTTGCTTAAACAGCAATTTCTCCCACCTCAATATGGGCGGTTCGATTAACTTCGACTATCAGGTAATCGACGTTCTCCGTTCTTCACCCAGCAGCACGCGTTATTACTATATATTGACGCGTGAAGGCGCAAAGGAAGGAAGCGGAGTAAACTTCAACGATTTCGAAGACGTTTACGACAAAAAGGACAATAAAGACGGCATATACAAAGAGGTTGTGTCGGATAAGTTGCTCGAATCGGACTACGAATACTATCTTCCTAAAAACGAAGCCGGTGAAAATTTTGAAAACTTAAACGTCGATATGGCGGTTAAGGTATTCGCAAAAGTAGTCGACACCACTTCCAGCGGTGAAGAAAGTTACGTTTTCTTTGACTGGTATCTTGCACCCCAGCATAAGCTTAAAATCAACGGTTGCGACTTCATTGCCGTAGGCAAAGACGACGAGGGCGTAACATACAACTACGGCGGCGAAGGCAAAGTATTCGACGAGAATAACGAGGTAAGGCAAGAATATCAGAAAGCAGTAGACGAAGCGGCTAAAAACCTTTCGGCTGGCAACTCAAGCTATTTCTATCTTCCCTCTGCGGAAAATCTGTTCCTTGACAATGCTACGGCTTACAAGGATATGAAGATAAGCATTTACTATTACACTAACGAATCTTCGCAAAACACTTCGCTTGCAACGAACAACCTTTCCATAAACGTAACGAAGTACGGCACTTACTGGTTCACGTTATACGCAACCGATACCGCAAGCAACAATATGTATTATATTGACAAGGACGGTAAGCACGTTGAGTTTAAAACAAGCGAAATCGGCGATATTTTCAAGGATAAAGACAAGCACGACTATCTCCCTTGGTTCAAGTTTAACGTAAACTACACCGGCGCACATTTTAAAGACGAAGATAAACCCGCAAAACAGAGTACGGCGTACGTCGGCACGACTTACACGTCCGCACAGTTCAGTAATATCGAGGGTATGTCCGATACCTACAAGGTAACGTACAGACTGTTCGTTTTCGATAGAGCCGGATATTTCGCAGCTGAGAACGTTACGTTCGGTTACGAAGACTTTATCAAAGAAATGGACAAGCTTTTCGAGGAGCACAGCGAGTACTTCTCTGAAATCAAGGAAGTAACCGAGTCCGACGAAGATTACGAAAAGTACAAGGATTACGAGTGGAGCTCGACTTCGACAAGCTTCGTTCCCCAGGACGGCAACGCATTCTACTATATGCTTGCTGAGCTTGAGGATAACAGATACATTACCGAGCCTCAGACGTATTCGCTTGCGATAATAGCGTCCGACGAAGCTAAAACCTTGAAGGGCGACAGTGAGTGGCTTCAAAACAACATTGCTTCTGTAATTCTTCTTTCTGTTGCGGGAGTTTCTCTCATTGCTATAATTCTTCTTCTGGTTATCAAACCCAAGAGCAAAGAGGATATCGATGTTCAGTTCGAGCAGGAAATGAACAAGAAGAATAAAGCAAAGAAATAAAAAATGATTTTTAAACGGCGGTTTACAAACCGCCGTTTTTTTGTTTGTACTAAAAAAATATGACAAATCGCGGTTACAGCTTGACCTTACGGTAAAAAAGTGATATCATATCACTCGGTATGCGAAAATATTTGCATTGCACGTATTTTAATAACGTAGGAAGATAATAAAAAATTATGATTACCGTTAAAGAAATATCAACCAAAAGAGACAAAAAGAAATTTTTTAAATTTGTAATAGATTTGTATAGGGACAGTCCGCACGCGTGCTGCAATCTGTATGCGGACGAATTTGCCGAATTCGACCCGAAAATCAACGACGCTTTCCGCTTTGCTGACTGCAGAATGTTTTTGGCTTACAAGGACGGCAAAATCGCGGGAAGAATTGCGGGCATATGGCACCGCGGTGTGAACGAAAAATTCGGCTACAAGCAAATCCGCTTTACGCGCTTTGACGTCATTGACGATTTCGAAGTGACGAAAGCGCTGTTCGATAAGCTTTTCGAGTGGGCAAGAGAGCTTGGCATGACCGAAATTATCGGACCTATGAGCTTTTCCGACCTCAACGAAGAGGGTATGCTTATCGAGGGCTTCGATAAGGACAGCAATTATATCGAAATTTACAATTATCCTTATTACGTCGAGCATATGAAAAAGCTTGGCGCATACAAGGTGGTGGACTGGCATTGCTACACCATAATACCCCCGAAAGAGCCTATCGAAAAGCTGAAAAAGCTCAGCGACTCGGTAATGAAGAGATACGGCTACGAAATTTTAGACGTAGCATACTATCTTAAACACGATAAAAAGAAGCTCAAAGAATACGTTATGCAAGCGTTGGACGTTTTGGACAAGGCGTTTGAAGAGCTGTACGGCACAAGCCCCATTAACGATAAGCAGAAAGCGCGCGAAACGAAGACCTTGCTTTCGGTATGTATTCCCGAGCTTGCCACTCTCGTTATGAAGGACGGCAAGGTAATTGCTTTCGGGTACTGTATACCGTCGATGAAAGAGGTTATGCAAAAGGGTAAGGGGCGCGTGTTCCCCGGCGGACTTATTCCGTATCTCCGCGCAATGAAGCATCCTAAAACTATAGACCTTTTAAGTATAGGTATTTTGCCCGAACATCAAGGTAAGGGTGTGCCCGCCATCATTATAAACCACTGCCTCGAGGGTATTATCAAACTCGGCGCAACCAAGCTTGAGGCCGGACCCGAGCTTGAAGAAAACCACCGTGTACAAAGCCTTTGGAAGTTTTTTGACAACGAGCTTTCCAAAAAAGCAAGGTGCTGGGGCATAAAAGTCGAATAATTCTTATAAATCCCCGCGCATACCGATTCGGCGTGCGTAGGGATTAACAACATATAGGTGTATTTTGGAAGACAAGGAAAAAATCGAAAAAACCGAATACAACGACGTAATTGACGGCGCAGCACCCGAAACCGGAAATACGGAAACCGTAGAGGCTGAAACTCCGTCCGAAAATACGGAGGCTGAGGTTCCCGCACCGCCCAAAAAGAAGCGTCTAAAGCAAATTTTATGGAATTTGTTTCTCGTTGCGGTTATCGCTGTCGGCATCGTTTCGCTGTTCGGCGTAGTAAAAGAGATTGACCACGACGCGGGCGCAACCTTCGGTGACGTGATACGCGGCGCAAGTCCGCTGTTTTTAGTCGTGCTTCTGGTTGTCGTTTTGGTGCAGATGTCGCTTGACGTCGCAAAATTCAGCATTATTTCAAAGACGGTTACGGGCAAATTCCGTATTTTGACTTCTGCAAAAACCAATTTTATCGGAAAATACTACGACGCCGTAACGCCCTTTTCCACTGGCGGACAGCCTATGCAGATTTACTATCTCAGCACGAAGGGCATCAGCGGCGGCAATTCGTCGGCTATCGTGCTTATAAGGTACATTTTCAGTATCTTGTGCTGGATCGCGCTGGGCGCCGCGCTTATGATCGCGGGCGCTGTGAAAGGCGTTTTGGACGACGTAAGCGGCGGAAATCTCCTTAAAATTACGGGCTGGATAGGAATAGCCGTCAATTTGATAGTGCCGGCTTTCGTTCTGTTTTTCCTCGTTCTGCCTAAATTTATGCACAAGCTGACCGTGGGCGTTATCAAGCTCGGCGCTAAATTAAAAATCGTCAAAAATATGGATAAGGCGACGGAGCGCGCGCTCAAAACCGTAAACGACTTCAAAAATTCGTTCAAGCTGATGGCGACAAGTCCCGTCAAGTTCATAATTTTGATTTTGGTGTGCTTTTCGGAATCTGCGCTCACGTTTTCGATTCCGTACTTTATAATGAAGGCGTTTTCTTGCCCCGTGGACGGTTTGGCGCTTGCCGTAATGTCATTAAACGTGTTTGCGATTTTCGGCGTGTCGTTTATTCCCACCCCCGGCAATTCCGGCGTAATGGAGGGTATGGGCGCGCTTGCGTTCTCGGTTGCGGCGGGTGCGTCGCTTATCTGGTCGGTCATAACTTGGCGGCTTTTGACCTTTTATATCTATATTATCGTCGGACTTATAATTACCGTTTGCGATATGATTAAAAAGAATATAAGGAGCAGAAAAGGCACTTTAAAGAGTGAGTAATATGATAAAAGTAGGACTATTCCTCGACACTTACTTCCCTATGGTGGACGGCGTAATCAATGTGGTGCACAACTACGCAACGCGCCTTGAGGGGGACGAAGAATTTGACGTCACCGTGTTCGTTCCTAAGCACGGAAAAAAGTATATCGATAATTTCCCCTATAAAATCGTGCGTTGTAAAAGTGTGAACTTCGGAATTATCGATTACAAGCTGCCTACGCCAGGATTTGACAGAAAATTCAAAAAAGCGCTTAAAAAAAGCGATTTGGACGTCGTGCATATTCATTCGCCGTTTATGGTCGGCGAAATGGGAATAAAGTATGCAAAAAAACACGGTATACCCGCGGTTGCAACTATGCATTCCCAGTTTGAGCAAGACTTTTACCGTGCTACGCACAGCAAGTTAATTACCAAATCGTTGCTTAAAAAAGTTATGAAGGTGTTTAACCGTTGCGACGAGTTTTACGGCGTAAGCCCCGCCGTGTCGGAAGTATTTTTGCGTTACGGCGCAAATCATTTACCGCTTGTTCTTCCCAACGGCACGGATATGTCGCCGGCTGAAAACCGCGAAGAGCTGATTGCAAGCGTTAACGCGCGCTTAAATTTGCCCGCCGATATGCCGGTGTTTATCTTCGTAGGAAGAATTACGGCGCTTAAAAACGTGTTTTTTCTCGTTGACGCGCTTGCAAAGCTTAAAGATAAGCGGTTTAAAATGCTTTTCGTGGGCGACGGCAAAGATTTGCCCGCACTCAAAAAGCACGTGAGCCAAACGGGACTTGGCGAAAACGTTATGTTTTTGGGTAAAATTTCTGATAGGGAGCAAATCAAGGCATTATTTTGCCGTGCAAAGCTGTTCTTGTTTCCGTCTTTGTACGATGCAAGTTCCCTCGTTCAGAACGAGGCGGCTTCGCAAAGTATCCCCACGGTATTTTTAGAGGGAGCGGTCACGGCTTCGGCTGTCACGGACGGCGTCAACGGATTTATCGCGCCCGCCTCGGCGGAGAAGTATGCCGAAAAAATAGAAAGCGTTTTGGCTGACGACGAACTGTATAGCCGCGTTGCTCTCGGCGCAAACCGTGATTTGTACCGTTCATGGGACGACGCGGTGGAGGAATTGAAAGCCGAATACCGCCGTTTAATAAACGAAAAGAAAAAAGCGAAGAAATAGAATATTTTAATCAAAAGCGCGGCATTAAACCGCGCTTTTATTATGTAAAAATTCAAGTTTGATTAGTGATTTGGTCGGTTTATAGGCAAAATTAATTAAGATACAACGGTTAAACGTTAGGTTTATTTCCTTTACTTTTATATAATAATGTGTTATAATGTTCTGTGGTAAACTGTAAGTTTTCCCTTTTTACAATCACATTTTGGTTTAGGAATATGTCAGAAAAAAGTTATAAAGCAGACGACTTAAAAATATTGGAAGGGCTTGAAGCAGTCCGTATGCGTCCCGGTATGTACATCGGTTCTACCGGCGTCAGAGGCTTGCATCACGTCCTTTGGGAAATAGTAGATAACTCCGTCGACGAGGCTGCCAACGGCTACGCCGACGAAATCACTGTAAAGCTTCACAGCGACGGTTCGGCTTCGGTCGAGGACAACGGCAGAGGTATGCCT
>CAMWLA010000071.1 GCA_947174975.1 uncultured Clostridia bacterium
AAATATAATAATTTCCGCAAAAAATTATACAAGAAAAAGACGTATTATTTGTTTTTTTGGGGTACTACTCCCACGCCCAAAACTGCCGCCGACGGTTGTCGGGGTTTTTTATGTGCGGGTAAAAATTAGGGTTGAAATGAAAATTTGACATATATCCCTCAAAGTAATATAATTAATTTTGTAATTAAAAAATCGAAGAGGCTAATATGAATATAAAAGTTGCCACGTTTCAATCAAGATTGCAACATTCGCCCGAATTCAATAAGGAAATAAACGAATTTATCCGCGACGTAGAAACTGCGTTAGGCGATAAGCTCGTATTTACCGATTTGGAAGATTACGACTGCGACCTTAAACTGATATTCGTTCAAACGGGCGGTTCGGAAGGATATTTTCTTAAAAACTTTGACAAATTGAAAGAACCTTATTATATTCTTACGAACGGCGCAAACAACAGCCTTGCGGCGTCATTGGAGATTTTGACTTACTTAAACCTTAAAAACAAACAAGGCGAAGTGCTGCACGGCGACGCTGAATATATTGCCGAACGCATAAAAACCATTGCACAGACCAACAAAATAATAAAGCAACTAAAATGTGCGCGTTTGGGAGTTATCGGGACGCCGTCCGATTGGCTGATATCCTCCGTACCCGACTTTCGCGTTGTAAAAGAAAAACTCGGCATAACGCTTTTAAACGTTCCTCTTGCCGAAGTCGAAAAATTTGCTTCTATGCCTCACCCCGCCAAAATCGCCGCGTCCGATTACAAAAAATACAACTCAAAGGATATGGGCACGTCCATATCTATTTACGACGCTATTTTGAAAATTGCCGAAGATAATAACCTTGACGGCGTAACGATAAGATGCTTCGACTTGCTTTCTTCCTTAAAAGGCACGGGTTGCCTTGCGCTTGCCGAATTGAACCGCCGCGGAATTATCGGCACTTGCGAAGGCGACGTTACTGCTATGATTTCGATGTACATAGCAAAACTTGTCTCGGGGCAATCGAGCTTTCAAGCAAACCCGTCGCGTTTGGATACGAAAAACAACAAAGTGGTATTCGCTCACTGTACCGTGCCGTTCGATATGGTAACGGACTACCGCTTCGATTCTCACTTCGAAAGCGGCATAGGCGTTGCGATAAAGGGCGAATTGAAAACGGATAAAGTTACCGTATTCAGAATGTCGTCCGACTTGAAGAGCTATTTCGTTTCATCCGGACGTATCGTTAAAAATACGGACGACAAAAATTTGTGCCGTACACAAATAGTCGTAGCGCTCGACAAACCGGTGACCGAATTATTAACGGCGCCTTGCGGTAATCATCACGTTATTTTTTACGGAGATTACGCCGCACAAATCGATAATTTAATGAAAACGTTAATCTAAAAAATAAAATAGCAGCGTGAAGTGCACGCTGCTATTTTCGTATAAAAATACGCTGATAATTATTCTTCGGTTACCGTTGCATTAACTACGTTTGTACGAACGCTGTCTATGCCGTTTTTGCAACTGTTCTTCGCGGTATAGCCCTCGCTTGCCAAGATAGGTTCGCCGTTTCTCGCTTTCAAGCGGAAACGGAATTCTCCTATTTTATCGAGATATATCTCGAATTTAGGACATTTTTCAACATTATACTCAGCAACAGTTTGATCCTCTACCTCGGCAATAGGAGCATTAGTTATAACGCTTGCAATGCTGTCCTTACAAGTTTGCAGAGTGTTAAGTACTTCCCCGCTTGTTGCAATAATCTCACCGTTTTCGGCTTTCAAATTGAAGGTAAAGCCTAAGTTGTTCTGCTTAATGACAAATTTTCCCATTTGTATTTCATCTCCTCATTTTCTTTTGTTATCAGTAATTTTATTTTATGGCATTTTTCTTTGTAAGTCAAGAGAATGTTCAATAATTTTCTCGTCGCCGAGCGCAATAAATACAACATCTTGACACGAATATTGTGGTATGATACAATAAATTAAATCTTATAATTTTTCACAAAAGAGGTTTAAATGAAGTTTGAAATTAATTGGCCGTATCCGATTATAAACGGCGGTAATGCAGAATTTACGCAAAAATATAGTTTGAGCGTTAACGAAAAACAAAGTTATGTGCGTGCCCCCTACTTTTGCGCCGGCGTTTATATTTCAAATTTAATCAATGCTTGTAACGTTGATAAGGAAGTTGGAGGCTATCCGGATTCAGAGGCGTATTCTGCATGGCGTGCAATCAATGGTGACGGCTATTTAGCACGAAACTATTTTGAGGGTAACAGAAATTTCATTTTATATGATTCAATGGCTTTCCCCGCATTCTGCATTCATAAGAATATAAAAACTATGCTTAAAGAAGTTGGCAATGGCTTGGTTCAAGGGAACTTAAATGATTTATGTAAATGCACCAAAGATTTGCTTGACGAACAAACTGTTAATATACTGAAAGATAATCCGAACGACGAAACCAAACAAGAGATAATTCAGTCGTGTATCGATGCGTATATCACTCCCTATTATAAATTACTAACGTCTTCGATAAATGACAAAGGCAAAGAATTTTACAACAGTTTGCGTGACTGCTTGGAAAAGTATAATGACGATAAGCACAAATTGATAAAAGAATATTTATCGGTTGAAAACAAAGATGCGCGCTGTTTCGCGACGTTTATCAAAAAAGCAGATCATGCAAAATACGTTTCATTCAGCGGTTCGGTTGACGCCAAAAATTATGACATCCTCAAGTGGTTAGGTAAGAATAGTCCGGAGAATTTTGTCTACGTTGCGGAAAAAATTTGCGCAGCATTAAAAGCAAAATTTGTTCCTATCAATTTAAATACGAGAAAATATTTTACATATGACTATTCTGATCCGATTTCACTTGATTCCATTTATCAAGATAAATCAATTAAAGACTTGATTGATAATAATGTGGAGAATAAAGTTATTGGAGAATACTCTTGTTGCGAACGGAAAATCTTTGGTGAGTTTAACGATAATACTCCCGACGGATCACTTTACGTTAAATTTAAAATATGTGCAGAGTGTGATTTGGGTTTGAATTATCAACGCAGAAACGGAAACACGATTATCTTGTATGACGGGTTGAGGTGTTAAATTAACCTATCACGAAAGTAATTTAAACATATGAAGGAGAATTAATATGAATATCGAAGGTATTATTGCAGTAGTTTCCGCGTGTTTTGCGGTTATAACGTCGGTTGCAAGTTTTACAATAAATTTCATTCAAGGACGCAGAGAACGAACGCGGCAAGTTATTTTAACAAACCGTATAAAATATATGGATGAAATGCGCGAGGGATTTACCAGTTTTATCGGATTAGCCCACAGCGACGCAATAAAAGCAGCGAAAAACAATTCCGAAGTATTAAAAAGCTTTTCAAGTAATCTGTTTATCGGCTACGGTAAAATTAAAACTTACATAAAACCTTTTTACGATATTGACCGTGAACTTCTCGATGCATTGGAAAACACTTATAAATGCGTTTTGTCTATGCTTAACGGTGAAAAGAACGACGGAGCCGAGCTGGAACTTCTACGCAAAGACTTTGAGAAAAAATATCTCAAATATGATTGGGCGTATTGGAAATACATTCAGCGCCAAAAAGAAGGCAACTTTATGAACAGCGACGACGCCTTCGACCGCGTTTACTACGATTTTGTTAAATCTATCCCCGAGAATATACAATAATACATTTAAAGCCGCTTGTGGAATCAGCATTTGCACGCCATATTGCATCTTGACGTAAGTAAAAACGATATAATTTTTTTGTTACAATAAGGCAAAACGTTCTCCCCGGTTAATTATTAAACCGTTACGACAATATTTTACATAATTATACTTTATTTGCGTTAAAAAGTCAACAAATAGCTTACGGCGTATTTATCTGTAACAGTTGATTATGTGGATAGACTTACCTTCCTGCAACCCGCGGTCTTTTGCAATCTTTAAGCAATGGAAAGTGCCTCCGCGGTTAACGGGTTCGCCCATATCGCTGTGTAAATCAAGCTCTTTTCCGTCCCAAAGCGCTATTACTTTATCGCATTTTTCAATGAGGTATTTGCTTGCTTCATAATATACGAACGCGGGATCGGGCACTACCTTACACGATACCGTCTGCGCAAGTAAGTGCCTCATTTTCATGACGTCTTCTTCCGACATAGGGTGTCCGTTAATTTCACCGTCGTGAATTACGTCTTGTATGTAATCTTCGTATTCCATAGGAATTACGGCTTTTGTCGTCAGATTAAGATCGCATGCGCATTCCGCAATGAGCAAATCGGCGCCCGCAGCGTAGCAAGTCCTTACTATTACGCGGTAATCTTTGGCGTAGCGTAAAAGTATCTGTTTTACTTGTTCCTTTAAAGCTTCTCTGTCGTCTGTAAAATATCTGTGACCCGTTCCCGCTATAACAAGGTCGGGCTTACGTCCGGCACGGTAGCTGTATATTTTGATATTGTTGCCTAAGCGCCTTAAAAGAGGAATTATATTATTTACCATCAGCGCATCTTTGCTCTGCTCTTCTTTAGTAAGCACTTCATAAGGTACAATATCTTTATGTATTTTCTTTGCGTTTCTTTCCTCATTATCAGTATAGTCCACGCCGTAGCACCAACCAGATTTAAGCTTTTCTTTTACCCAACGTGTATGCTCTTCACGGCAAAGAAAGCTTAAATTATCGGGCCCTACCCCGATTTCGGGATTGTTAAAGTCGTCCACTATCGGATAATCGAGATCTTTACTGCTGTAAAAACAATTTATAAGCTCTAATTTGTACGCATAAGATTTTGCTTGTTCGATATTGGAAACTTTAAATTCAAGCGGAAGCGACGCGAAATCCGAATTTATGTGCGAAATATTGTTTACGCGGCAATGCTCGTCATAGCTTGCGTGTATTGCTTTTGCAAAGTCGCAAAGATTAATAAAGCTATCTTCAGACGCGTAAATCTTTGTACGCTTGTTTTTCTTCTTTTCTTTAACGGATGCGGTAATTTTTAAATCGGATTCGATTAACCCGTAAATTTTGGTAACGAAGTTGCCGTCTTGAATTTCATCAAAGCTTTTATTGGGCCTCTTCTTCAAGAATCCGCTGCTGTAATCGTCGATAGAATAACTTTCGAAAATATAATTAACGGTAATTGAATTATCGTCCATCAAAAATTCTGCGTCCCACGCTATGGGGTCGCGTTTGCTCAATTTGCCGTACGCAAGCCTATCCCAGTTTTGCAGCTCGTCACAGACAATAAGCAAATAAGCAAGCGGGTGTTCCGTAAGTTTGATACGGTGAGCATTTTCGATATCGTACTTATTTAAACTGTTATGAAGTAAAATGGCGGTTAATACGTCCAAAACTTTTTCTGTAAAATCGACGTCTTTATTATCAAGAATACGTTTCGCTAATATAACTGAACTGAAATATCCGTGGTCCATAAACTGCGGTTGAACTTCTACCCGCGATTTGAGTTTTTGGGCTATAGCTTTACTGTCGTAACCGTTTCTCTTTTCAAGTCCGTAAGCAAGCAATTGATTTATAGACTTAAATTTATTTGCTATGTTCAATGTGCGGCTGACGTCCGCAGCCGTTTCATCGTCGATAGCAAGAAAGCTATCCATATTGCCGAAAGTTACGTAAGGCTTAACGCCCTCAGTCCACAATTCGCCGACGTAAGTTTTTATCTGTTCGTGCGCAAGCTGGAACGGATAACCGATATCGTGAAAAAGCGAGGACATGCCCCACAGTCTTAAAAACTCTTCAGCACCGCCCTCTTGTATATTATAAAAATTTTTAAAAGCTTCGCGATATTTGCCGTCGCACGCATATATTGAAAGACCGAGGGCAAAAACGTACACAGAATGCGAATAATGATCGCGGTGCTTTGTAAGAAGCTCGCCGGTATGATACTCGTGGTCCGACAAAGTTTCAAGTAATTTTTGCGTATTGTCGTAACCTTTGCCGAACAACTTGAAAATTTCGCTGAAACAAAAATAAACGACGAAAGCATCATCCTTTTTACCCGATGCAAGAAAACTTTGCAACGCTTTTTTTAGACAATGCATATCGTCGGAAGGTATTGTGCCGTATTCGGACAAATCAAAATACCGATCGCAGAGCTGAGATAATTTATTCATAATTCCCCCCGTAAAAATTAAAAAATACTATTTTATTTAATTATACTTCAAAATTCGCACGCCGTCAATA
>CAMWLA010000072.1 GCA_947174975.1 uncultured Clostridia bacterium
GCAAATAAGACAGGCAAGAATTGTCGATACGAGGGTTGAAACGAGTACGCAGACGATAGGCAGAGCAAGCTTTTTTACCTTTAAGCCCGCGAAGTACACCGCGGATATGTAGAACACCGTTTCGGACGAGCCGAAGCACACGCACGCACACCGCGCGATATAACTGTCCGCGCCGTAGGTTGAAATAATGTTGTTCAGATACGCCAAAGAGCCGCTTCCCGAAAACGGTTTAATCAGCACTAATTTCGTTAATTCCTCGGGTATTCCCAAAAATCCGAACACGGGCGACAGCCACTTTGTAAACATATCGGAAAGGTGCGAGCGTTCGAACAGTTCGCACATCATAAACACGGCGGCAAGGCAAGGGAGAAGGGACACGGTAAATTTAAACGCTTCTTCGATTCCTTCGGTAAAGCTTGAATAAATGTTCACTTTTTTAACTGCCGAAAACACGAATACGGCGATAAAAATTATCGGTATAATCAGCGCCATATCTTATACCCCGCGATAAATAAAAATGAAGCCAGCAAAGTGGAAACGGCGGTGCAGATCAAAGACGGCAGAAATATATCGGCTGCAGCCGCGCTTCCCGCGCCCGCGCGGAGGGCTATAACCGTCGTAGGCAGTATCTGAATGGACGTCGCGTTAATTACGAATAAGAGCTTTTGCGCATAGGAATTGCCCTCTTTTTCAAGCCGCCCGATGGCTTTCACCGCGTAGGGCGTTGCCGCCCCGCCCAAGCCTAAAAGGTTGCAGGATATGTTCATTGCCAAGTTTTCGGTTGCTTCGATATCGTCCGTTTTGAAAATCTTTCTTGCAACGGGCCGCAAGCCTTTTGCAATTCCTCTTGAAATGCCGGATTTTTCGCACAGCTTGGAAAGCCCCATCCATACTGCGTAAACCGTAAAAAGGGTCAGCGCCATATTTACGGAATTTTTCCCGCCGTCCATAAGCGCGGGCAGAAAATCTTGCGGTGCGCATATTAAAAGGGCAATCATCGAGGATATAAACACGGTTGTAAAAATCACGTTCATAGAAATATTTTACTTTGCTTGTTTGAAAGCAATGACAAATTATTTTACAACCGAAACTTATTTTGTTATAATAATGCTATGAAAGAAAAGTTTTATATAACAACGGCAATAACGTATACTTCCGGCAAGCCGCACATCGGCAACACTTACGAAGCTATTTTTACCGACGCAGTAGCGCGTTTTAAACGCATGCAAGGCGCGGACGTTTTCTTTATGACGGGAACGGACGAACACGGCTTAAAGGTGGAACAGAAAGCTGCTGAAGCGGGGCTTACCCCCAAACAGTTCGTTGATAATGTTTCCTCGACGATACGCGGGATCTGGGACAAAATGAACGTATCATACGATAAGTTTATCCGCACGACCGATTCCGACCATATTGCCTGCGTTCAGAAAATATTCAAAAAATTCTACGACCAAGGCGATATCTACAAATCGTCTTACGAAGGTTTATACTGCACTCCGTGCGAAAGCTTCTGGACGGAAAACCAGCTTGTAAACGGCAAATGCCCCGACTGCGGAAGGGAAGTCAAGCCCGCAATGGAAGAGGCGTACTTTTTCAAAATGGGCAAGTATGCGGATAGGCTCGTAAAACATATCGTAACCCACCCCGATTTTATCCGCCCCGTATCGCGCAAAAACGAGATGATGAATAACTTCCTTTTAGGCGACGAATTCGTGGGGAAGACGGACGCGGAAATTTTAAAGGCATGTGAGGACGGCACGCTTAAAACCAAGCTTCAGGATCTTTGCGTTTCGCGCTCAACCTTCAAGTGGGGCGTTCCCGTAGATTTCGATAAAAAACACGTCGTTTACGTTTGGCTTGACGCGCTTGCAAACTATATTTCGGGAATAGGCTACGACCCCGACGGCTCGTCGGCTCAGTATAAAAAATTGTGGCCCGCAGACGTTCACGTACTTGGAAAAGACGTTTTAAGGTTCCACATAATTTACTGGCCTATCTTCCTAATGGCGCTTGGCGAGCAGCTTCCTAAGTGCGTTTACGGACATGCGTGGCTACTGCAAGGCAACGACAAAATGTCAAAGTCAAAAGGCAACGTAATCTACGCGGACGAGCTTGCCGATAAGGTGGGCGTTGACGCGGTAAGGTATTTCGTTCTGCACGAAATGCCCTACGCTGACGACGGCAACGTCACGTTAGAGCTTGTGTGCGATAGGAACAATTCCGACCTTGCAAACGTTTTGGGTAACCTCGTAAAACGTACCGTTTCTATGACTAACCAGTACCTCGGCGGAACGGCGAAAAAGACGGGGGTAGAGGGCGATACGGACGAAGACTTCGAAACCGTAATCACGCAGACCTACCAAAAGGTTGCCGCTAAAATGGACGAGTTAAAGGTCGCGGACGCGCTTGACGCACTGTGGTCGCTGTTCAGACGTGCAAACAAGTACATCGACGAAACAACCCCTTGGCTTCTTGCAAAGGATGAGAGCAAGAGAGACAGACTTTCCGAAGTTTTATATAATCTTTTAATCAGCCTTGACATAGGGGCAAATCTTTTGAGGCCGTTTATGCCCGAAACCGCCGAAAAAATATTGAACGAAATCGGCGCGAAGCCGAGAGAGATAGGAAGCGGCTGCTGCGTAAAAGTCTATAAGGTAACGGAAAATCCTCAGACGCTTTTTGCAAGAATTAAGTACGAGGATATCAAGACGGAAGAGGTGACAGATACGAAAGAGGAAGAAGTAGTAATCGAAGAAAAGGAAAAAATCACTATAGACGATTTTGCAAAAATCGAAATGCGCGTCGGCAAAGTAATCGCGTGCGAACCCGTCAAAAAGAGCAAGCTTTTACACGAAACGGTAAAGGTGGGCAACAAAACGCTTTCAATTCTTTCGGGAATTGCGCACCACTACACCGCGGAAGAAATGGTCGGCAAAAAAGTAATAGTTGTTTGCAACTTGCCCCCGCGCGAAATGAAGGGAATTTTAAGCGAGGGAATGATAGTCTGTGCGGAAGCGCCCGACGGAACTCTTTCGTTAGTTTCGCCCGAAAAGGACGTTCCCGACGGGAGCGCACTTTCGTGAATTATATCGACGTACACTGCCATATAAACGATGAAGACTACGGCGGCGTTGACAAACTTATCGCAAATATTCAGTCGGCGGGGATAAAAAAAATTATCTCCGTCGGTTTTGATTTGCCCTCGTCGCGCTACTGTAAAAGCTTAGCCGAAAAGTATCCTTGCGTATACTTTACCGCGGGTTTTCACCCCACCGAACTTAAAAATTTCAATGACGGCGATTTAGACGAAATTGCCGGGCTTTGCACCCATAAAAAGTGCGTGGCTATGGGTGAAATCGGGCTCGATTACCATTATCCCGACACAGACAAAGCTTTGCAAGAAAAAGTTTTCAAGGCGCAGTTAGCCCTTGCGCAAAAGCTGAATATACCCGTGCAGATACACTCGCGCGACAGTGCGGAGGATATGCTTTGCATTTTGCGCGAATACGCCCCTAAATTGAAGGTGATGCTGCATTGCTATTCGCATTCAACCGAAATCGCGCAAGAGTTGGAAAAATTAGGCGTGTATTTCTCGTTCGGCGGAACAAGCACCTATTCGGGCAGTAAAAAGGCGAGGCGCACGATTTCGGCGCTACCGATAGACAGAATTATGACCGAAACCGACAGCCCGTATTTACCCCCTAAGTCGAAATACGGCACGTTTCCGAACACGCCCGAAAGCATAATAGAAATTGCCCGCAATATCGCGGATATTAAGGGCATAAGCGAGGATACGGCGGTATCGACGATTTGGAACACTGCGCACACGTTTTTCGGTAAATTAAATAATTAAAAAAATCGATAAAAATTTATCGATTTTTACTTGACAAGCTGAAAAAGCTGTGATATTATATATGTGTCAGATGAAGAGGGAGTAATTTGCGTGACCCGAGTAAAATCGGAAAGCGTAACTCACCCGTCAATACGGCGGTTAACCGCCCGGGAAGTTTTAAAAAATGAGACTCGTATTTGTGCCATTGGCATAGATACGGGTTTTTTGCTTTTTCTTGATTTGGCAAAAAAATTTATTTTATGAGGTGTTATTATGATTTACGCTTTTCTGACTGCTATTTTATGTATAGCATTGATGGGTGCGGGCGCGGGCATGCTTGTATATTGTTATATAGGCAGAAAACGTGCAACCGGCAAAAGAACCGTAATTAAGGGCGTTTCAGCGGCTTTAATTGCGGTAGGACTTATTTTGGTTATCCTTATCCCCGGCTCGTTCCACACGGTTGAAGCGGGCTCGGTTGCCGTCGTTAAGCAAATGGGTGTTATCAAGGAAATCGAAAGCCCCGGAACTTACTTCGATTTCTGGCTTACCCGCAAATACGAGAAGTACGATTCAAAGGTTCAGCAAGTTGAAATCAATATGGACGCGTACACTTCCGACGCACAGTCCATGAAAATTTCAATGGTCGTTCAGTTCCAGATAAGGCAAGACAACGTCGAAGAAATTGCGTTGAACTACGGCGGATTAGAGGCGCTTACCAACAGAATTCAAAGCGTCGCTATCGAAAGAACCAAGGCAACCCTTTCGCAGTATCAAGCCGAAAAGCTTATCGAGGAAAGAAACAAAATTTCCCCCAAGGTTGAGGAAGTAATTTCCGAAGCGATAGGCGATAAGTACTACGTAACCTTCAACAGCGCGGTTCTGACGGACATCACCTTCTCCGACGCGTTCGAGCAAGCTGTCGAAGCCAAAATGATGGCGCAGCAAGAAAAACTGCAAGCTCAGTACGAAAACGAGAAGAAGAAGGAGCAAGCGGAAGCACAGCTTTACGTTGCGCAGCAGGAGGCTCAGGCATTGCTTGCAAAGGCTCAGGCGGAAGCAGACGCACAAGTTGCTGCAGCGGAAGCGGAGGCGCGTGCAATTATGCTTAAAAGCGTTGAAGTTGCGCGTATGCTCGGCTACACCGTAAATGAGAGCGGCGAAGAGGAAGTTATCTACACTATCGTGTTCGACGAGCAGCACAACGGTGCGGACATTGCCGAATATCTCAAGTATATCGAATATCTTTCCAAGTGGGACGGAAAGCTTCCCCAAGTCGTTGCGGGTGAAAACGGATTTATGATAACCGTTCCGTCAACCCCTGAAGAAAAAAATTAAAATGCAAAAAGTCGGAACCCCGCGCAAACGCGCGGGGTTCTTCCTCTTAAAGTGAGGTAAACGATACAAAATTTCGTTTACATTAATATTATTTGTTGATATAATAACTATATACAAATTTTTAACGGCTAAAATATGGAAAACGATATCAAGACAATTTTATCCGAGTGCGGCTTCGGTTTTAAAAAGCAGTTCGGGCAGAATTTTATAACCGACAAAAATCTATTATCGTCTATCGTCGCGCTGTCGGGCGCGGAAGAGGGAGACACCGTAGTTGAAATAGGTTGCGGTGCGGGAACGCTTACGCGCGCCCTTGCCGAAAAGGTTAAAAGGGTAATTGCGTTCGAGGTGGACAAAACGCTTCAGCCCGTGCTTGCCCGCACGCTTGCAAACCTCGACAATTGCGAAGTGGTGTTCAAGGACTTTTTAAAGGTAAACCTTGACGAGTTCGAGAAAGAGATAGGCGAATACAAGGTAGTTGCAAATCTGCCGTACTATATCACAACTCCGCTGATTATGAAAATAATGGAAGAGGGCAAGGCGTGCAAATCTCTCACCGTAATGGTTCAGGAAGAGGTTGCCAACAGGCTTTGCGCTCAAGCGGGAACGGCTGACTACGGCGCAATTACCGCAATGATAGCCCCGCGCGCCGACTGCAAAATAATTAAGCGCGTTCCGCGCACGCTTTTCTATCCGCGCCCCAACGTGGACAGCGCGGTGGTAAAGTTCGACTTCGTTAAAAAAATCAAAATCCCCGCAAACTATAAAAAGGTGGTGCAAGCGGCGTTTTCCTCGCGCAGAAAAACGCTTGAAAACAATTTGGTAAATTCATTCAAGCTGACCCGCCCCGAAGCCCAAAGCATTTTGACCGAATGCGGAATAGACCTCAAAGCCCGCGGCGAAACGCTTACCCATCAGCAGTTTGCATTATTAGCCGAAAAGCTTTAATTATTATCGTTAAGTAAAATTTCAGTCGGAAGCAAAAGCTCCCGACTGAATTTTTTATATATTCAATTTTTCCATCTC